>CACZPE010000260.1 GCA_902782875.1 uncultured Ruminococcus sp.
AAGGTCGTATACAACATTCTTGTTGAAGCTTATATCAACGTATTCGCCGTTGTCAAATGCTTTCTTGTAGTTGTTGAGAGTGATCTCTATAGGGGTATAATCCTCAACAGCGCCGAGAAATTCGCCGTTTACACGTACAGCATATGCCTTTACCTTGCCGTCGATGGTGTCCTCTTCCTCAGCGGCATCTTCCTCGGGCTTTTCGTCGTATACCATGGATATGCGGTCTTCCATTTTCTCTGCGAGAACGTTCTTGTCAAGGAGTGCCTGATCTGCAAGAGGCTCTATCGAGAGGGAAGCATTGACGTAATAATCGCCGTCGATATCATAGTACTTGACTCTGTCAGCAACTGCCTGCTGTGCATCGCCGAGCACATCATCACCGCTGATGACACCTATGGATTCACCGTCATACTTTACGGATACGCCATAGTCCTGAGCTGCGAAATGCTGCACTGTGAGCACAAGCGCCGCCACAGAAGCGACAGGGAATGCTATATTTGCTATATTTGCGGCAACCCCCGCCATAGTCATTTTACGGGGCTGCTGTGTGGTATCTGTTTTCTTTCTGATTGGAGCGAATGAGTGGCCGACTCTTGAACCGGTCTCTCTGCCGACAGACTTGGCTGCATTTACGGTCTTTTCAGCATTATCACATACACTTCTGCCTATGCTCTCAATATAAGAACCGAGACCGCCATGAGTTTCTGTCATATAGCTCCTCCTTTCATACTTTTCTGCCGTTTGTTCTCATCACCAAACGGTTACAAAACGGTTACACTAACCTACACTACGTACATTATAACCGACAGAATAAAAAAATCAACCCTTTTCCGCGAATATGAAGCCATTTTAAACGATATTCGTTAAAATAAACAAAATTACAGCCGGTAATATGCTGATATCGCAGCACAATATATGTACATGCTGTAAAATTTTAAAGTTACAATGTTCATACACTTTGTATCTGCCCTGTAACAGTGCCGAGGTTCGTGTAATAATGCCGTAACCATATGTATACAGTATTTCATCTTATTGATAAGCAGAAAAAGCATCATACACAGAAACGCTGTGTATGATGCTTTGCTCATATCATAGATATAAGAGTTATAACTACTGCTCTGACTATGCATACCGCTATGAGGAAAAGGCCGCTTGTAGCGTACATAAGCTTGTTTGCTTCCTTTATATCCTCAAAGTGTATATCGGTCTTGTCATCACCGATGAATTCCCTGTGATGAAGCTCTCCGCCGTAGTAGGCATCTCCGCCGAGCTGTACACCCAGAGCGCCTGCGCAGGCAGCTTCTGTCTGTGCGGAATTGGGGCTCTCATGCTTTTTGCCGTCACGCTTCCATATCCTGTAGGCGCTCTTGGCATCCATCTTCAGTATCGCAGCTGCAGCGCACATGAACAGCGCTGTCAGACGCGAGGGGATGTAATTGAGAAAATCGTCGGTCTTGGCAGCTGCTCTGCCGTAGTTTATATATTCCTCTGTCTTGTAGCCGACCATGGAATCCATGGTGTTAGCCGCCTTGTAGAGGAATGCGAGAGGCGCTCCGCCTATCATCATATAGAAAAGAGGGGCTGTAACGCCGTCAGAGGTGTTCTCCGCAACTGTCTCCACAGCTGCTCTTACTATGCCGTCCTCTTCGAGATTGGCTGTATCTCTGCCGACTATCATCGAAAGATCGGCTTTTGCATCGGAGATATAGCCGTCCTTAAGGTGATTGTATACCTTCATGCTTTCATCAAAAAGCGATCTTGCCGCCAGACAGTAGTAGCAGAGTATACCCTCAAGTATCGCTCCTATCGGCGGGAAAAGCACATAGAACAGTATCACCAGCAGCAGTGCCGCAAGGAAAGAGCCGCCCAGCATAAAAAACACGAGCTTTTTTCCCTTTTTAACGTCATCGCCGTCGGTAGACCTGAGCTTATCGGTAAGCCTTGTGATACATACACCCATAAGTCTTACGGGATGGGGGAGACTGTGGGGGTCGCCGAACATGATATCGAGTATGAATCCTATGATGATAGGCATGGTATAAAGCATTCAAAACACCTCTTCACAATGATCAGACCGTTTCATATGATGTGATCTTTTCACCGTCAAAAAGACAGATATATCCTCTGCCGTTATTTATATTGTAGTCGTAGAAATCCCGGGAGGGGACTGCAAATCTTTCCATCACAGCCATGATCGTGCCGCCGTGTACTATAAACGCGGCATCGTCATATTCTGCCGCAGCATTTAGAAAGGCCTCGCAGCTTCGCTGACGGAAGACCATGGGATCTTCTCCGCCTGGGAATACGCTTTTACCTCCGCTGTCGATCCATTTCTGATAATCCGGATCGCCGTTCAAGTCATCATAGTTCTTGCCTTCAAATGAGCCGAAATCGCATTCGCGCATATCCTCGCATATCACAGGTGTGATACCGGGATATATCAGCCCGGCTGTCTGTATGCAGCGCTTTGCGGGAGAGCATATCACTGCCTTCACATCGGGATAATGCGGCAGGAGTGCTGCTTTTCCCTCAGCGCAGATATCTTCGTCTGTCACACCGATATAACGCCGTTCGGTGTTTCCTTTTGTAGCAGCGTGGCGTATAAGTACAGCTCTCATCATCCAAGCCTCAGTCCGCTGAAATAATCGTCGAGTACTGTTACGGATCTTGCGAATTTGTCCTTCTCCTCATCGGTGAGGGAAAGCTGTATCATTTCTTTGAGACCGTTCCTGCCGATTATTGCAGGAACGCCGATGAATGCACCCGCTGCTCCGTATTCGCCCGAGAGCTTGCCCGATACGGTGAGTATGCTGTTCTCATCGTTGAGTATAGCCTTTACTATCCTTGTGAGTGCCATACCTATACCATAGTAGGTGGCGCGCTTTGCAGCGATTATCTTGTATGCGGCTGTGCGCACCTGATCCTCTATCGCGTGCAGCTCGTCCATATTGTACATACCCTTTTTCTCAGTGATAAGTTCGTTTACCGATTTTGTGCCTATCCTAAGCTGGGAGAAGGGTACGAATTCGCTGTCGCCGTGCTCGCCTATAACGTAGCCGTGTACATTCCTGGGATCAACGTTGAAATAGTCGCCCACAAGATAGTGAAGTCTTGCGGTATCTAGCGTGGTGCCAGAGCCTATTACCCTTGATGCGCCGAAGCGTGAAAGCTCATATGTGACCCTGGTCATTATATCAACGGGGTTCGTGGCAACAAGGAAGATGCCGTCAAAGCCCGATTTGACAACGGGAGTGATTATGGAACGGAATACTTCAACGTTTCTCTGAAGAAGGTCGAGCCTTGTCTCGCCGTCCTTCTGTGCAACGCCTGCTGCGATGACGACGATATCGGCGTTCTTGCAGTCTGAATAGTCACCGGCAAAGATCTTCATATTCGACTTTGCGAATGCAAGTCCGTGGTTTAAGTCCATAGCCTCGCCCTGTGCACGCTCCCGGTCGATGTCAATGAGCACGAGCTCATCGGTGACACCCTGGTTGAGGGCGGCGTAGGCAAAGCTCATGCCTACCATACCTGTGCCGATAAGTACTACTTTCTTGGTATCGCTTTTCATAATGACTCCTTTCCCGTCAGTCCGGACGCTGACCTGTCATTCTTTTACGGATATCCCGAGTATATCAAGGCTGTCCTTGTCAACAGGGGCAGGGCAGCTGCTCATGAGCTCGCTTGCGTTCTGTACCTTCGGGAATGCGGTAACATCCCTGAGGCTGTCAGCGCCGCACATCATCATGCAGAGTCTGTCAAGGCCTATGCCCATGCCGCCGTGAGGAGCTGCGCCGTATTTGTACGCATCAACAAGGAAGCCGAACTTTGCAGCTATCTCCTCTTCGGTAAGGCCGAGAGCCTCAAACATCTTCTGCTGCAGCTCATAGTCGGTGATTCTTATAGAGCCCGAAGAAAGCTCCGTGCCGTTGAGTACAAGGTCAAATGCCTTTGCGAACACCTTTTCGGGTGCGCTGTCAAGATACTGTATGCACTCGTCCATAGGCATCGTGAAGGGATGATGCATAGCGTCCCAGTGCTGTGTATCCTCATTCCATTCAAAGAAGGGGAACTGTGTTATCCACAGGAAGTTGAACTGATCCTTAGGTATGATGTCAAGCTGCTTTGCGCAGGTAAGACGCAGAGCACCGAGAGATGAGAGCGCAAGAGAGGTCTTGTCGGCGATGATGAATACCACGTCGCCCTTTTCAGCACCTGCAGCCTTTATGATAGCATCAAGCTGTCCCTCTGCAAGGAATTTGCCGAAGGAGCATGAGGGAGCATCCTCTACCCAGCGGATATATGCCAGGCCCTTTACGCCGAGACCCTTGACATACTCGGTGAGCTTGTCTATCGCCTTGCGTGTGAATGTGGCAGCGCCGTTCTTTGCGGTGATGCATCTTACCGAGCCGCCGTTCTCTATCGCACCTGTGAAGGGCGCGAAGTCTATACCCTTTACGGTATCGGTGAGGTCTGTGATCTCCATGCCGAAACGGGTGTCGGGCTTGTCAGAGCCGAAGCGTTCAAGTGCTTCGGTATATTTCATTCTCGGCAGGGGAGTGGGGATATCACGTCCGAGCACCTCTTTGAAGAGCTTTGAGACAAATCCCTCCGCCATAGTCATGATGTCGTCTTCCTCAACGAAGGACATCTCAAGGTCTATCTGTGTGAATTCGGGCTGTCTGTCAGCACGCAGGTCCTCGTCGCGGAAACATCTTGCGAGCTGTATGTATCTGTCAAAGC
>CACZPE010000261.1 GCA_902782875.1 uncultured Ruminococcus sp.
GGCTACGATCCCAGAAACGCATACTTCGAGTGCATCCACGAGATGAAGCTCATCGTTGACCTTATCTATCAGTCCGGTTTTGCAGGCATGAGATACTCCATCTCCAACACTGCTGAGTACGGCGATTATGTAACAGGTCCCAAGATCATCACCGAAGATACCAAGAAGGCAATGAAGAAGGTCCTCTCCGATATCCAGGACGGCTCCTTCGCTAAGGAATTCCTTCTCGACATGTCTCCTGCAGGCAAGCAGGTACACTTCCGTGCTATGAGAAAGCTCGCTTCGGAGCATCCTGCCGAGAAGATCGGTGAGGAGATCCGCAAGCTCTACAGCTGGAACAACGAGAACGACAAGCTCATCAATAACTGATAAAGGTTGTTTTCAGGCAAAGGTGCTTTCGGCTCAATGACCGGAAGCACCTTTATTTCAATATGAGATGGGGAAAGGGTTTATGAAAGCACTCGTACTGTCGAGCGGAGGAGTTGACAGCACTACTCTGCTTGCCGAAGCCTGTGAGGAATACGGCAGGGAAAACGTGATCGCCTTGTCGATATACTACGGCCAGAAGCACAGGAAGGAACTTGAGGCATCGGCTGCCGTTGCGGATCATTACGGCGTTGAGCATCTGACTGCCGATCTGTCGGTGATATTTGCCCATTCGGACTGCACTCTGCTTGACGGCAGGGGAGATATACCGCATGAGAGCTATGCCGAGCAGCTTGAGAAGACAGACGGTCATCCTGTATCGACCTATGTGCCGTTCAGGAACGGGCTTTTCCTCTCTGCGGCGGCAAGTATCGCGCTGTCAAAGGGCTGCGGCGTGCTGATGTACGGCGCTCACAGCGATGACGCAGCGGGCAATGCGTATCCCGACTGCTCGATTGAATTTGTGGAGGCCATGGACAGGGCTGTGAACCTGGGCAGCGGCGGTGAGCTGGTCATAAAGGCTCCCTTTGCCGGTATCAACAAGACAGAGGTAGTGCGCAGAGGCAAGGCGCTCGGCGTGCCCTATCATCTCACATGGAGCTGCTATGAGGGCGGCGATGTACCCTGCGGCACCTGCGCTACCTGTATAGACAGGATAAAGGCATTCAGGGCAAACGGAATATTAATCAATTAACGATACCGGGGTATAGGGTATAGTAAACTAAACCCTGAACCCTATACCCTAAACCCTATGAAGAACAGGGGGCTCAGGTTTTGAACGACGTGTTTTGGGAAAAGCTCCCCGTGGTGGTGTCTGATTTCATAATATGCGGCTTTACGGGCTGGGTCTATGAGACGGTGCTCACATCGGTGGTGTTCGGCGAATTTGTTGACAGGGGAGTGCTTCCCGTGCCGATACTGCCGATATATGCTCTGTTTGCACTGGTACTGCCGTTTGTGTTCAGACGCGAGCAGAATCCGGTATTCATCACTCTTGCCGGGGCGGCGGGGGCTACGGTGTTCGAGCTTATCAGTTCGTATATCACCGAGAGGATATGGGGCTATCAGCTCTGGAGCTATGAGGACTGGAAGTTCAATTATGAGGGCAGGATATCTCTTGTCTCCAGTCTTATCTTCGGCGCGCTGTGCGTGCTGTTCGTAAAGGGGATACATCCCCTGTCACAGTATCTTCAGAAGCGCTTCGGAAAGCGCTTTGCCGCGGCTGTATATATACTTGCGGCGGTGCTTGTGATACTCTGTCTGTTACCCCTTTGTAAAACTTAGTCATCATATCATGGCGAATTTTCACGCGATTTTGATGTTTTACCGATTGATATCAGGACGTTTTGATGATATAATTTTGATGTAAGGTTATGATATACCCGCTGACGGGTATATCGTCAGAGCTTGACATAGGAGAGTTCACGTTGGTTTTTTCTGACATATTTTTTCTGTTCTGGTTTTTACCGCTTTTTCTGATACTATATTTCACAGCTCACGGCACAAGGCTCAAGAATATCGTGCTGGTGCTGTTTTCTTTGTTTTTCTATTCATGGGGCGAGCCGGTATGGATGTGTCTGCTGATACTCAGCAGTATACTTGACTTCATAAACGGCAGGTTCATAACTAAGCACAGGGGCGAAAAAAAGGCTGTGCTCGGCGTCGTTATGTCGTGCGTGGTGGATCTGGGGATACTTGCGGCGTTCAAGTACAGCGGCTTTGCCGTGGAGAGCCTCAACGCGCTTACCGGTCTGTCGGTGCCTGTGCCGCAGTTTCATCTGCCGATAGGCATATCGTTCTACACGTTTCAGTCGATAACCTATGTGGTGGATGTATACAGGGGCAAGAAGGCACAGACAAACTATATCAACTATCTGCTGTACCTTTCGATGTTCTTTCAGCTGGTTGCGGGTCCGATCGTGCGCTACGGGGATGTTGCCCGTGAGATAGAGAACAGGACGATAACGACCTCTGATTTCAGCAGGGGACTTGTCCGCCTTATCTTCGGACTGGGCAAGAAGGTACTTATAGCAAATTCAGTGGGTGCGCTCGCATCGCAGTACCTCACCTTCGGCAAAGCGCCCGTATCGGTGCTTGCGGCATGGGCAGGCGTGCTGATGTACTCGCTTCAGATATACTACGATTTTTCGGGCTATTCGGATATGGCCATAGGCCTGGGACTGATGTGCGGCTTTCACTTCCCCGAGAATTTCGATCATCCGTATGTTTCAAAATCGGTCACGGAGTTCTGGAGAAGATGGCATATCTCCCTGGGTACATTCTTCAGGGACTATGTGTATATCCCCCTGGGCGGAAACAGGCGCCATCAGATGCTCAACATCCTGATAGTATGGTTCTGCACGGGCCTGTGGCACGGCGCGAGCCTCAACTTTATCCTGTGGGGACTTTACTTTGCGTTCTTCCTCGTGCTTGAAAAGAAATTCCTGCTTGATATCCTGGGGAAGATACCGCGTGTATTCGGGCATATATATCTTATCATAGTAGCTATGTTCGGATGGGCGCTTTTCTACTTCACCGATCTTTCAAAGCTCGGTGCGTGTGTGGGCGCGATGTTCGGCGCAGGCGGAGTGCCTCTGACGGATCTGCTGACAGAATCCTCCCTCAAGGGAAATATATGGCTGATACTCGCCGCACTGATACTCTGTGCGCCCGTATATGCACAGGCTGAGAAGGCGGAGATGATCGCATCAAGGAAGAGCGGTCTGCTTTTCGGGCTGATAGGCTCTGCCAAGGTGATACTCCTTATGGCGGTATTTGCTTTGTCGGCGGTATCGCTGGTGGGCGACACATACAATCCGTTCCTGTATTTCAGATTTTAAAAGGGTGACAATATGTCCGAAACAGAGAAGAAGGAAAAAAGCAGGAAGCGCCGTTCGGCACTTGACTGTGCTATAATAGTGATATTCCTTGCTGTTATATACTTTGTGGGGCTGTGCCTGATATTCCTCAAGCGCCCCACCGAATCCGAGACAGAGAAGAGAAAGCTGGCGGAAAAGCCGCAGTTCTCGCTGTCGGGTTATTTTTCAGGTCAGTTTGCGGATGACTTCACGGTGTATTTTTCAGACACTGTGCCGTACCGCGAGCAGATAGTCGGCCTTGTGTCGGTGATGAACAAATACAAGGGCATCGCCGCCCCGACCTTCTACGGCAACGTCAAGGAGGTAAACACCGATATCCCCGCGGAGACTGCGGCCGCAAAGCCCGTGGATAAGCCGGCGGAGACGGATGCGGACAAGCCTGCGGAGAGGCCGTCCGTGGTCATAGAAGGCGGACAGGAGTCTCCCGACAGCGGCAATGTGACCGAACAGCCTGCCGAAACCGAAGCTGTGACCGAGGTCACGGAGGAGGAAGAGCTTGTTGAGAATATAGCGGAATTCTCAAACAACGGCATAGTCGTGGACGGAGTAAAGATGTACGGCGACAATGCGGGTGTTATGCTCTTCGGCGGTAATGATCCCGCGGGTACGCGTTATGCGGAGGTCATCAGCCGCTACAAGAAGACTCTCGGCGATGACATCAACGTATACAATATGGTAGTGCCCACATCGGTGGAGTTCTATCTGCCGCATAAATTCAGCCTCTACAGCACATCGCAGAAGGAAGCGATAGATCATATCTACGACAGCTACACAGCCGATGTGATACCGATAGATGCATACTCCGAGATAGCAAAGCATACCGATGAATATATCTATCTGCGCACAGACCATCACTGGTCGCAGAGAGGCGCATACTACGCATACAAGGCCTTCTGCGAAAAGCTGGGTCTGGACTGCCCCGATATAGACAAGGACTACGAGGTGTGCACAAAGCAGAACTTTGTGGGCTCGCTCTACGGCTATACCAACGATGTTACGCTCAAGAACAGCCCGGAGGTATTCACCTACTACAAGCCGACGAGAGAATATCATACATATTACTACAAGCCCGAGAATCTTTCCCCTGTGGGCGAGAGCGTTCTCTTCCACGAATATGCCGAGGGCGGTCACTGCTACGGCGTGTTCATGGGTACGGACTCGATACACACAAAGATAGTCACGGGCCTTGACACGGGCAGAAAGATAGCTGTATTCAAGGAATCCTACGGCAATGCGTTCATACCCTTCCTTGTGGACAACTTCGATGAGGTGTATGTCATAGATATACGCTATTTCGGCACGAATGCAGTGCAGTACATACGTGACAACGGCATAACCGACGTGCTTTTCATCGACAATATCTTTGCGGCAAACACAGACAAGCTGATAAACGATATAGCTGCGCTCTATGACAATGCGCTCGGCAGTCAGGGCGGCGGCACGGTGACATTTGACGAGAACGGCAATATCGTCACTACAACAGCTGTGACCACAGTCCCCGAAACATCGGCGGAGACTGTCCCCGATGCGGCAGTGACTGCGCCTGTGCAGACGTCTGCGGCTGAGACCGTGACCGAGACGGCGGCGGTGACATAGTGTATAAAAGAGAGGGTCAGCCCTCTCTTTTTTATATGCAAGTGGGATTTTTGCTGATTTTCTATTGATTTTTTCGCCGGGCTGTGATACAATTATTCTATCGTGTGCATACCCGCGGGATATGTATAAAAATCTGTGTGCAAAAAGCACATCAAGGAGAGTATAGTATGTTAGTACTGGTAGTAAATGCAGGCAGTTCTTCACTCAAATATCAGCTTCTCGACATGACCGACGAGAGCGTGCTCGCAAAGGGCAACTGCGACAGAATAGGCATAGACGGTCATATCTCCCACAAGGCAAAGGGAATATCCGTTGAGGAGGACGTATCCTTCCCCACACACACCGAGGCATTCGCAAAGCTCGTTGAGGTGCTCACCACAGGCGAGGCCAAGGTCATAGACGACCTTTCACAGATAAAGGCTATAGGCAACCGCATAGTGCAGGGCGGTGACGTATTCAGCGAGACCGTTATCGTTACCGATGAGGTAATAGACAAGATCGACGCACTCGCAGAGATCGCTCCCGTACACAATCACGGTGCGGCTCTCGCACTCAGGGCATGTAAGAGCGTTATGCCCGATGTTCCCATGACGGTCGTATTCGATACCGCATTCCATCAGACCATCCCCGAGAAGGCATATATGTTCGGTCTTCCCTATGAGGACTATGAGCAGTATCACGTAAGAAAGTACGGCTTCCACGGCACATCCCACAGATTTGTCAGCGCTGCTGTGGCAGAGGCTATGGGCAGAGACGTGAAGGACCTTAAGATCGTTACCTGCCATCTCGGCAACGGTTCTTCCATATCCGCTGTAAAGAACGGCAAGGTAATAGATACCACCATGGGCTTCACTCCTCTTGACGGGCTTCTCATGGGCACACGCTGCGGCGCTGTGGATCCCTCCGCAATAACCTATGTTATGGAGAAGAGAGGACTTACTCCCTCCCAGATGGCTGAGTATATGAACAAGAAGTCCGGTCTGCTCGGTATATCCGGCGTATCCTCTGACAACAGAGACGTGAGCAAGGCTGCTGCAGAGGGCAACAAGCGTGCGGCTCTTGCAAACGAGATGCTCAAGTATCAGGTAAAGAAGTATATCGGTGCATTCATGGCTGCCATGAACGGTGCTGATGCGATAGTATTCACCGGCGGTATCGGTGAGAACGACGCTCCCACAAGAGAGGGCGCATGCGAGGATATGGACAGCCTCGGCATAAAGGTAGACACAGAGTTCAACAAGACCATCAGGGGCAAGCTTGCAAAGATCTCCGCTCCTGACAGCAAGGTTCAGGTATGGGTAGTACCCACCAATGAGGAGCTGCTCATTGCAAGGGATACTCTTGAGCTTGTTACCAAGTAATAGCAGATATTTCACTAAAGGGGCTGTTGCAGACAACAGCCCCTTTTTGTTTACTAAGTGTAAATAATAACAGGCAAAAAAGTGGACGGGTCGCAAATGAAGCTGTATGGCATAAAAAGCATCAACAGAGCGGCCGTCGGCGATGCCGACTTTTGGTTATTATGTTCTTGACAATACTGCTTTAACATGATATAATTGAAAATGCGTATTATTCTGCACATATGTGCTTACATAAAGACAAATGAAAGGAAAGATCATCATGTCAAGAGTTTACAACTTTTCTGCAGGTCCTGCAGTACTGCCCGAGGAAGTCCTCAGGGAGTGCGCAGAGGAAATGCTCGATTATAAGGGCTGCGGTATGTCCGTTATGGAGATGTCCCACCGTTCAAAGGTCTATGATAATATCATCAAAGAGGCTGAGCAGGATCTCCGCGACCTTATGAACATACCCGACAACTACAAGGTTATATTCGCACAGGGCGGCGCTTCCCTCGTATTCGCAGGCGTTCCCATGAACCTTATGAAAAGGGGCAAGGCTGCTTATATCATCACAGGTCAGTGGGCTAAGAAGGCTGCCGAAGAGGCTGAGAAGTACGGCGAGGTAGTAAGAGTTGCTTCCTCCGCTGACAAGACCTTCTCCTATATCCCCGACTGCTCTGATCTTGATATCCCCGATGATGCTGACTATGTATATATCTGCGAGAACAACACCATATACGGCACAAAGTTCTGGCAGCTCCCCGACACAAAGGGTCACGAGCTGGTAGCAGACGTATCCTCCTGCTTCCTTTCCGAGCCTGTTGATGTTTCCAAGTACGGCGTTATCTACGGCGGCGTTCAGAAGAACGTAGGCCCCTCCGGCGTACAGATAATCATAGTACGTGAGGATCTCATCGCTGACGGCCCCGCTCTCAAGTGCACTCCTACCATGATGAACTGGAAGATCCAGGCTGATAACGATTCTCTCTATAATACACCTCCCTGCTACGGTATCTATATCTGCGGCAAGGTGTTCAAGTGGATCAAGAAGATGGGCGGCCTTGAGGGTA
>CACZPE010000262.1 GCA_902782875.1 uncultured Ruminococcus sp.
GGAGCAAAATACCGAAACAGGGCATAATGCCAACGAAGAAAAGGGCTTTTTCTGATAGGAGATAATTATGGACAAGCTGCAAATGGCTGAGATACTCATCAACAAATGCGGTATCACTTATGAGGAAGCAGCAGCCGTTCTCGAACAGTCCGGATATGATATGCTCGAGGCTATGGTTTTACTCGAAAGGCAGGGGCGTATCAGAGGCGGAGGATATTCCGGCAGACAGAAATATGATATCACCAGACGCAACGCGGCTGATGCCAATTCGTTCGGTGAATTCATAAGAGTATTCTGGAAAAACCTTATTTCCGGTGTGGAGCTTCTTTTTAAAAGCAAGCTTGTGATAGCCGCTAAGAAGGACTCGGTAAAGATACCGCTTATAATTGCTCTGCTGATGATCATCGTGATAAATCTGCCCATGGCGATCGCGGTGATGATATCCATAGGATGCGGATGCAGATACTCTGTAGAGATAAAGAGATGAACTCAAAGGACAGACTTTTTTTGAAAAGTCCTGTTCTTTGAGCCTTTGTCATTTTTTTAAGAGGTGAAGGATATGTCAAAAATTCTTATCGTTGAGGATGAGCCCCAGATAGCAAGATTTGTCGAACTCGAACTCAAGCACGAGGAATATGAGGCTGTTACCTGCGGTGACGGCAGACAGGCACTCGAGATGATCCAGACGAATACCGATGAGTATGATCTTATAGTGCTCGATATAATGCTTCCCGGTCTGAACGGTCTCGAGGTACTGCGCAGAATGAGAAAGGACGGCATAAATACGCCTGTCATCATGCTCACTGCGAGAGATTCCGTCATGGATAAGGTCTCGGGCCTTGATATGGGCGCAAATGACTATCTCACCAAGCCCTTTGCCATAGAGGAGCTGCTTGCGAGGATAAGGGCCCTGCTGCGCGCTCCCAAGGTGGAAAACAGCACTGATGACAATATCATACGCTATGAGGATATCGTGATGGATACTGCCAAGCATCTTGTATTTGTCAATGATGTCCCTGTAGAGCTGACGCTCAAGGAATTCGGCCTTCTTCAGAGCCTGCTTGAAAACCAGTCTATAGTACTCACAAGAGAGCAGCTTCTTGAAAGGGTATGGGGATATGACTATTTCGGAGAGACAAATGTCGTGGATGTATACATAAGATATGTCCGCAGTAAGCTTGAGGAAGTAAGCAACAGAAAGTATATCCAGACCGTAAGAGGTGTTGGCTATAAGATAGGCAAATGATCGGAGTGATGCTGTATGAATAAGAGCCGCTCCATTGCAGGCCGACTTACGGCGACGCTGCAGCTCGAAAGACTGTTCATATGGATATTCTGTGATATACTGATATTCCTGTTTTCGCTTGCAAGCTACTGTGCCTGTGCGGAAATGATGAATATGGGCAGCATATACCCTTCTCTTGAGAGGAGCTTCTCATGCTCTGAGGAGCTTGTGGGAATATGGAACAAGCTCGGCGGTGCGTACTATGTTTTCGGCGGATATTCCGTGCCCTGCGGTGATTTCCTTCACGGTATGCTGACGGCGATAGGTGTTGTCGGTATGGTGCAGACGCTGATATGGTCGTTTTCGTTTGTGCCTGTCTATTTCAGGATAAAGAAGAATCTTGACCCCTTAAACGAGATAGCGGTCACTACAAATATGATCGCATCCGCAAAATACAAGGGCTTTGACGATATCGAGACCGCCATAGAGAAGCTCGATCCCATGTCGGATATACATATATCCACGGGCAACAGGGATCTTAAGGATCTTGAGAATTCGATAAATATGCTTCTTGACCGTATGCGTGATTCCTACGCCAGTCAGGCAAGATTTGTCTCTGATGCATCTCATGAGCTCCGCACGCCTATTGCGGTCATAAAGGGCTATGCCGATATGCTTGCCCGCTGGGGAAAGAGCGACGAGAGCGTTCTTGACGAGGGTATCACCGCTATACAGAGCGAATCCGAGAATATGAACAAGCTGATAGAGCAGCTTCTGTTCATAGCAAGGAGCGATAACGGCAGACAGCCCATGACAGTCACCGAATTCTCGCTTTCCGACCTTATCAGTGAGATATGCTCACAGGCGGCCATGATAGATAAGGATCATGAGTATGTCTGCGAGATAAAGGACAGTATGGATATCAATGCGGATGTATCCATGATCAAGGAGACAATTCGCATACTCAGCGACAATGCAAAGAAATATACTCCCAAGGGGAACAAGATAACTCTGCGCGCTATGCTGAACGAGGAGCATGAGCCCTGCTTTGAGGTGTCGGATACCGGTATAGGTATAGACAGCGAAGATATACCGCATATTTTCGACAGATTCTTCCGTTCTGACCCTGCACGTACAAGAGAGACAGGCGGTACGGGTCTGGGGCTTTCCATTGCAAAGCTTATAGTAGAGCGCCACGGCGGATATTTCAAGGTCGTGTCGTATAAGGATATAGGAACGAAGATAACTGTCTGCCTGCCGCAGACTGCGTTAGCTTCGGGCACAAAGGAGAAAAAAGATGAGAACAGCTGATGAAACAAGCGGTATAACACTTCTCGGAAACAACAAGACAAAGTATCCCGATGATTATTGCCCCCAGGTGCTCGAAACATTCGTCAACAAGCATCAGGAGAATGACTATTTCGTTAAATTCAACTGCCCCGAGTTTACGTCTCTCTGCCCTATAACGGGACAGCCTGATTTTGCGGCGATATATATTTCGTATATACCCGATGTGAAAATGGTGGAATCAAAGTCTCTGAAGCTTTATCTTTTCAGCTACAGAAATCACGGCGATTTTCACGAGGACTGCGTGAATACCATAATGAAGGATCTTATAGAGCTTATGGATCCGAGATATATCGAGGTGTGGGGAAAGTTCACGCCGAGGGGAGGCATATCCATAGACCCCTACTGCAACTACGGCAGAAAGGGCACGAAGTATGAGCAGCTTGCATGGGAAAGACTCTCACATCATGATATGTATCCTGAAAAGATAGACAACAGATAATGCAGGGCTTCTGCAGGGAAGATACGGCTTATCTGCGGAGGCGGTACGTATGTCATTCGTAAATCTTCATGTTCACAGTGAATACAGTCTGCTCGAGGGTGCGTGCAGGATATCGGATATGATATCCTGCGTACGTTCTCTCGGGCAGACTGCGCTTGCTCTTACAGACCGTGATATGTTTGCGGCGGTGCAGTTCGTTACCGAGTGCAGAGAACAGGGGATAAAGCCGATAACAGGCTGCGAGCTTGCTGTCACGGGCAGCGGTGCTGACAGGATAAGGACATATCATATCGTACTGCTTTGTAAAAATGCCGAGGGCTACAGGAATCTGTGCAAGCTTGTCTCTCTTTCATACAAGCAGGATGAGACAGACCCGCAGGTATCCTTTGATATACTGTCCGCACACTGTGCAGGCCTTATATGTCTGTCGGGCGGCAGACAGGGCGAGGTATCCGCAAGGGCGGCTTCGGGGGATATAAACGGTGCTGTTTCGGCAGCCATGAAGTATAAGAAGCTTTTCGGCGATGATTATTATATAGAGGTCAGCGATCACTTCACACAGTCAGACAAGCTGCTCCTCGATGCGCTGTACCGCGTTTCCGACAGCACGGAGCTGCCCCTTGCGGCAACGAACGACTGCAGATATGTTCGCAAGAGCGAGGCGGATATACAGCGCATACTTCTTGCGATAAAGGACAATGTGCCCGTCAGTGCCACCTCTGCATATGAGACCGATGAGTACTATATAAAGAGCGAGGCGGAGATGCTCTCTCTCTTCGCACAAAGGCCCGATGCAGTGACAAATACAGGACTAATAGCCGATAAATGCAGCTTTGAAATGGAATTCGGCAGGCTTCATCTGCCAAGGTATGATCTTTCCGAGAAGCAGAGCAGTATATGCGGCGGCGACAGTGCGGTATATCTGAGAAAGCTTTGCGAACAGGGCCTTGTCAGACGCTATGGCACACCGTCCGATGAGATAAGGGCGCGCCTTGAGTATGAGCTTGATGTTGTAATATCCATGGGATATACCGACTACTATCTGATAGTATGGGATTTTGTCACCTATGCAAAAAAGCATGACATCCCCGTAGGTCCCGGCAGAGGCTCGGGTGCGGGCTCTCTTGCGGCATACTGCATAGGCATCACGGATATAGACCCCATACGCTTCAATCTGCTCTTTGAGCGCTTTCTCAATCCCGAAAGGGTCTCTATGCCTGATTTTGATATAGATTTCTGCTATGAGCGCCGTCAGGAGGTCATAGACTATGTTGTGCGCCGTTACGGGCGTGACAGGGTGGCTATGATAGTTACATTCGGCACTATGGCTGCCAAGGCGGCTGTCAGGGATATCACAAGGGTACTGGGTATGCCATACTCGCTCGGTGACAGGATATCAAAGAATATCCCTTCCCTTGTGCATATATCCCTTGATGATGCGGTGAAGCAGTCAAAGGAGCTTACAGAGCTCTATGAGAACGACCCTTCGGCGCGGCAGATAATAGATACCGCAAGATATATTGAGGGTATGCCGAGAAATACCTCCACTCATGCTGCGGGAGTGGTCATATGCGATGCACCTGTCAGCGACTATGTGCCCGTTATGATAAGAGACGGCGTTGCCGCCACGGAGTATACCATGACCGCCCTTGAAAAGACAGGGCTTCTGAAAATGGATTTTCTCGGCCTGAGAAATCTTACGATAATACACGACTGTGAACGCTCCATAAAGCGCATAGACCCCGAATTCTCGGTAAAGGACATACGCGATGATGATGTACAGACCTATCGTATGCTCTCCTCGGGTGATACGGCAGGGGTATTTCAGTTTGAAAGCGGCGGCATGACCGAGCTGCTCAGAAAGTTCAGACCGCGCTCCATAGAGGACCTTACGGCTGCTCTTTCGCTGTACCGTCCCGGCCCTATGGACAGTATACCGAAATATCTTGCCAACCGCGAGCATCCCGATAAGATAACGTATATCCATCCCTGCCTTGAACCGATACTCAGAGTCACATTCGGCTGTGTGGTATACCAGGAGCAGGTAATGGAGATATGCCGCACTATGGCGGGATATTCCTACGGCAGAGCGGATATAGTCCGCAGGGCTATGTCCAAGAAAAAGGCCGATGTTATGGACAGGGAGCGCCCTGCTTTCATAGAGGGCGCCAGGGCAAAGGGCATAGACGAGACTACCGCTGCGGCAGTATTCGATGAGCTGTCGGGCTTTGCATCGTATGCCTTCAACAAATCCCATGCGGCGGCATATTCCGTGGTGGCGTTTACTACGGCATTCCTGAAATGTCATTACCGCAAGGAATATATGGCGGCACTGATGAGTGCCTTTTCAGAGCAGACTTCAAAGATATCGGAGTATATTTCGGAATGCAGACGGCACGGCATAAGGATACTCCGCCCTGATATAAACGAGAGCGGTATGGGCTTTACTCCCTGTGCGGAGGGTATACGCTTCTCGCTGCTGTCGGCAAAGAATATCGGCAGGAACATAATCGGCAGTATTATGGAGGAGCGCGAAAAGAACGGAAAGTTCAGAAGCTTCACCGATCTTGTCAGCCGTGTTGATATACCGAAGAGAAGCCTTGAAAGCCTGATAAAGTGCGGTGCACTGGACGGGTTTTCCCTCAACCGCAGACAGATGACCGAAAATCTGGATGATCTGGTATCGGCGTCCGGCAGATTCAGCCGTGACAGGGTGGAGGGGCAGCTGGATTTCTTTGAGATATCCGATGACGGCCCTGCGGATATAGAGTATACGATAAAGCCTGCGGATGAGTATCCCCGTGAGGTACTGCTTGCGGGTGAGTACGAGATACTCGGCATGTATGTCACGGGCCATCCCCTTGAGAATGCTGCCGCTGCCGCCCGCGCCGCGGGTTATGGCGATATAGCCGCAGCCATGAAGGGCAGAACCGGAGATAAGGTCTCGTTTGTATGTACCCTCGAGAGCATCAGGGATCACAGGACAAAAAGCGGCGACATGATGGCATTTGCGTCCCTGTCGGATATGAGCGGTATGACCGATGCGGTGGTATTTCCGGCGGTGTACGGTATATCAAAGCCCGTGCTGAATCAGGGAGCAGCGCTTTTTGTCAGCGGAAAGCTTTCCGAAGACAGGGGCGGGGAAAAGAATATAACAGCTGATGAGATCATATCCGCTGATGAGTTCATAAAGGGCCTTTCAAAGGGAAAACTGTATATCAGGTGCAGGAGCACAGATACGGATATCATAAGACGATGTGCGGATATACTTTCTCGCTGCGTCGGGGAGCAGCCCGTGTATTTCGTGCTATCCGACACAAAGCAGACGATAGCGCACAGGGAGATAAAGAGCTGTACTGTGACGGGCGAGCTTCTCAGAGAGCTTGAACAGACAGCAGGAGCCGATAACATAAGGGTCAGGGTGACAAAATGATCTGGAATCCGTGGCATGGCTGCAAAAAGATAAGTACAGGCTGCAGAAACTGCTATATGTACAGGCGGGATGCGCAGTTCGGCAAGGACAGCAGCGAGGTGTGCAGGACAGCATCATTCTCTCTGCCGCTGCAGAAAAAGCGTGACGGCAGCTACAGACTCACAGGGGACACGGTATATGCCTGTATGACATCAGACTTTTTCATTGATGAAGCCGATGAGTGGCGCAAGGATGCATGGCGTATGATAAAGGAGCGGCAGGATATACATTATTATATCATAACCAAAAGGATACACCGCTTTGAGGTATCTCTTCCCGATGACTGGGGCGACGGGTATGACAATGTGACGATATGCTCTACCTGTGAGGATCAGAAAACAGCCGACGAGCGCCTGCCGTACCTTATTTCCTATCCGATAAAGCACCGTCAGGTAGTACACGAGCCGATGCTGTCGGAGATACACGAGGAAGAGTATCTCAGCACAGGTCTTATAGAAAAGGTATCATGCGGCGGAGAGTCGGGCGATGAGGGCAGACTGTGCCGCTATGGCTGGGTGCTTTCGGTACGGGAACAGTGTATAAGGAATAATGTGCCTTTTTGTTTCAGACAGACAGGAACACATTTTGAAAAGGACGGCAGGGTATACACCATAGATAGAAAGCACCAGCTTTCTCAGGCAAGAAGAGCTAATATAGATACAGTAGGGTGATATATATGAAAAGCGGAAACAGAGTGCTTGACGATCTGCTGAAGATATGCGACATAGATCTCAGACAGGACAGCGTACTTATCAGAAAACGTGCAATAGCGCTGTATAAGGCCTTTGCAAAGCGCGAGAAGGGAAAGCCCCGTGCTGTAACCATGCATACACTGAAGACGATATATCCGTGCATATCCTTTTATAAGGCGGTATCGCTCTGCACGGGCGATAAGGATACCGCGTACAGGATCATAGAAACATATCTCACGGACAGGGCGGCAAACTCCGCCCGAAAGCTGAGAAAGCTCTGCTCGGTACCGTTTGTGTACAGACTGGTCCCGAAGCTTATGGCAAAGATAATACACAGAAGCTTCGGCACAAAATCGGGCTTTGAGATGAAAGAGCGCGTGATCTCTCGTGATATGTGCCGTATAGATATGGTATCATGTCCATACAATAGTATATGCAGGGCGTGCGGATGCCGTGAGCTTACAAAGCTTTTCTGCGATACCGATGACACCGCCTACGGGAATATGCACAGAAAGCTGTCATGGGAGCGCTCGGGGACTCTCGGCAGGGGAGATGACTGCTGCGATTTCATCATCAGGGTAAAAAATATATAAACACAAAAATCAACACAAAACTATTGAAAATTCCGATAAGTTGTTGTATAATTATTGATATATGACCATAAAAGGGGATGTCCGCATGAATA
>CACZPE010000263.1 GCA_902782875.1 uncultured Ruminococcus sp.
AGGATAATCAGCATCGCAGAGCGGGAAGGCATAAAGATAGACGAGGATTCAGCCGAGCTTATCGCAAAGACAGCTGACGGCGGCATGAGAGATGCTCTGTCCATACTTGACAGATGCATAGCCTTCAGTACGGATATCACTGTAGATGCAGTGTCGGAAGCTACGGGCATTGCGGGCAGGGGATATCTCTTCAGACTGTCCGAGGGCATAATAGACAGGGATCCTGCGGTATGCCTCGATGTGATAAACGAGCTTTACAGCCGCTCGAAGGATATGGCAAGGCTCTGTGAGGAGCTTGTGCTGCAGTTTCGCAATATCCTCATAGCGGTCACCGCTCCGCAGAGGACTAATATCATAATATGTCTGCCGAGCGAGCTTGAACAGATAAGAAATATGGCGTCGCGCACCGATGCGATGCGTATACTCGGTATAATAGACGCTCTCGGAGAGTGCACGCAGCGCATGAGAGGCTCTCTCAACAAGCGCATAGATATGGAAATGTGCGTTATAAGACTGTGTGCAGGCAATACCGACAGCGAGGGCACAAAGCGCCTTGACACAAGGATAACCGAGCTTGAGAACAGGATAAGGTCGGGAAATCTCGTTCCCGCTGTGAACGAACGCGCTCCCGAGCGCAGGATGCCGCTGAATGTGGCGCCGTCTTCCCTTACCTATATCGAAAAGTGGCAGGCTGTGGTAGACCGCATAAATGCCGAGGATACCTCCATAGGCGTGAATATGGGCGGCTCGAGCGGCTATGTACAGGGCACGAGCCTTATCATAAACTCTTCCAAGCCACTGCTCAAGGGGCTCCTTACCAGGGAATACAACAAGAACCGTATACTCGGCATAGTTGCCGATGCTACGGGATTCAGGCTTGAGAAGATACTTGTGGGATACAAGCCCGATCTTGACAGGAGCGGTGCACCCGTGCAGGAGAAAAAGACGGAGGAGGAACCTCCTGTCGTATCCCTTGACGCCATCCTTGAAAAAGCAAAGGAAAACGGCGTTGAGATCACTGAAACAAATTAGTTTTTCCGAGGAATACCTCTGAATATAACATAAGGCTATCAATGAAAGCTATAAAGGAGAATCATTTATGAAAGCAAGATTACCCCAGGGCATGGGCGGACAGCAGAGCATGCAGAGCATGATCAAGCAGGCTCAGAAGATGCAGGCAGAGATCACCACCGTACAGGAGGAGATCGAGCAGGAGATGTTCACCACCACAGCAGGCGGCGGTGCTGTCGAGATCACTATGAACGGCAGAAAGAAGATCCAGAGCCTTACAATAAGCAAGGATGTTATTGCTGACAGCGTTGAAGATCCCGCTACTCTTCAGGATCTTATCATCAGTGCAGTCAACGAGTGCGTTGCAAAGATAGACGATACCTCCGAGGACCGCATGGGTGCTATAACAGGCGGCGTAAGCTTCCCCGGACTTTTCTGATTTCGGTAATCACAAGGCAGGTGCTCTGCGCCTGCCATTTTCATTCAAGGAAGTGTAGTTATGAACAGTACGGCTCTGCCGCTGGTCGTTCTTTCCGAACAGTTTGCGAAGCTGCCGGGCATAGGCATGAAGACGGCGCAAAGGCTTGCGTATTACGTTATGAGCATGAGCGAGGAAGAGGCACGGGATTTTGCCGATGCCATAATCACAGCGCACAGCACTGTGAAGGAATGCAGTGTATGCTGCAATCTTACGGAGAAGGAGCTCTGCCCTGTATGCGATGACGACAGGAGGGACCATACCACTATATGCGTGGTTGAGACCCCGAAGGATGTCACTGCCTTTGAGCGCACCAATGAGTATAACGGCGTATACCATGTGCTGCACGGGCTGATATCTCCGCTTGACGGCATCACTCCTGATATGATAAGGATAAAGGAGCTGCTGAAGAGAGTCGGCGGCGGAGAAGTGCAGGAGGTCATCATGGCCACCAATCCCACCGTAGAGGGTGAAGCGACTGCAATGTACATATCAAAGCTGATAAAGCCCCTGGGCGTGAAGGTCACAAGACTTGCATTCGGCCTGCCTGTGGGAGGTACTCTTGAATTCGCCGATGAAGTGACACTTTTCAAGGCACTTGAGAACAGAAGTGAAATAAACTGACTGCATATTTGCAAAAATTGTGCATATCGACAAATATTGCTTTTGGGCTTGACATTTGATACTTTATATGCTAAAATAGTCAAGTCGTGAGGGCGAGGACGATATGCTTTTACTGGGATATAGCCAAGCGGTAAGGCAACGGACTTTGACTCCGTCATTTCGCCGGTTCAAATCCGGCTATCCCAACCAATCGGGATGACGTACTGCTCTGCAGTACATGGACTACACACTGGGATGTAGCCAAGCGGTAAGGCACCTGACTCTGACTCAGGCATTTCCGGGGTTCGAATCCCTGCATCCCAACCA
>CACZPE010000264.1 GCA_902782875.1 uncultured Ruminococcus sp.
CTTGCGGGGCTTTTTCTTTTTGCCGTCGGCTTTGCCCTTTTTCTTGTCATCATTTTCCTGTGCGGGCTTGTTTTCCGGCTTGTCCTCTGCCTTTTCGTCGGTACTTTCGGTACTGTCGGCATCATCCGGCGGCTTGTCCTCAGTATCAGAGGGTTTTTCCTCCGCCTTTTCATCTGATGCAGCGGTATCTTCTGATGTATCGCTGTCCTCGGGCGGTTCCTCGCCCTTCTTTTTCTTTTTCGGCTTTTTGCTGGCCGTATCGTCCGTGTTGTCCTCCTTTTCGGAGTCTATCACGGTGAACAGCGCATACTTCACGTCATATGACAGCTTTTTGTCGTAATATGCCGCCCTTACCCTGACGGGTATATTCAGCAGTATGATAAGAAGCAGCAGTATTATGCCGAGTATAATGAGCACGATCATCCGCTCACCCCGCTGCCATCATCAGGGGCTTCGCCGTCAAAGCTGTCTTCCTCCTCGTCCTCAGCCTGTCTGCTGTCTCCGGGAAGAGGCGGCAGGTCGTCAAGACTTTCAAGCCCGAAGCACCGCAGGAAAGTATCTGTAGTCACATAAGCGATCGGCCTTCCGGGCAGTTCGAGCCGCCCCGCTTCGGCAACAAGACCCTTTTCCACAAGGGCGTTTACCACGCCCGAGCTGTCAACGCCCCTGATATGCTCCACAAAGCTTTTTGTCACGGGCTGATTGTAGGCTATTACCGTCAGCGCCTCCATAGCAGCCTGCGTGAGGGGAGTATTCTTACGGGTATCGACTGCTTTCTTGACAGCGTCGTAGTATTCGGTGCGCACGGCAAGCTGATAGAAGCCGTTCAGACGCAGGACGGTCAGAGAACTGCCGTTCTCGGCGTATGCATCGTTGAGGGAATCGGCAAGACCCGGTAATGCCCCCTTGTCTATATCTGCGGCAACAGCGATCCTTTCGGGTTCGGCAGGGTCACCGCAGGCAAACAGCACTGCTTCGAGCAGCGCCTGTTTTTCGGTCAGCTTCACTCTCCGCCCTCCTTTGCAGGCGTGTCGAACTGCGAATCCGCAGTATCATCGCCCGAGTATGATCTGTTGAAACTGATCTCGGAATTATCGTCACTCAGTATTATCCTGCCGTTTCGTGTAAGCTCGAGCACGGCAAGAAAGGTAGCCACTCTTTCAGAGCGGTCGGTTATTTTTGAGAACACATCGTTCAGGCGGCAGGAACCGCTCTGATACAGTGTCTTTATCACGTAAAGCATCCTTGAAGTAACGGATACGAACGTCCTTGAAACGAATTTTGAGAAGACCGAGGATGTGAGCTGTTCCTTCACGGGCTTTACCGAGCAGGCGGAAAGCGCGGCGATCAGCTCTGCCTTGTCATGCTGGCGGTCGTATACCGTGTCCGTCTTTATCTTCAGCGGTTCACGCACGGTATAGGGCATGTCCAGAAAGCTCTCGCGCAGTCTCTCCGCTGCCTGCTTGCAGGCGGAGTACTCGATCAGCCTTCCCTGAAGCTCTTCCTTGAGCTTCTCTGCCTCCTCCCTTTTCGGGAGCAGGGATACGGTCTTTATATATATAAGTCTGGCCGCCATTTCCAGAAATTCGCCTGCGTACTCCATATCATCGCCTATACCGCTGATATGTTCGAGATACTGCTCCACAAGTGTGGCAATCGGTATATCGTGGATATCGAGCTTGTGCTTGGTGATAAGGTATAAAAGCAGGTCGAGCGGCCCTTCAAATACTTCCAGCTTGTAGTTTACATTCATTTTATCAGCAGATCCACCCAGTTAGTCAGGATCATCATAAGAGAAATGATCTTATCATTGAGAAACGCCATCGGAACGCTCAGCAGTCCTGTGTAGAATATTACCAGCACGCCTATGACGATAAAGCGCTCGTACTGCATTATCTTGTAGTATATCTTGTCGGGCAGCACAGAGCCGAATAATTTTGAGCCGTCGAGCGGCGGCAGGGGGAGGAGGTTCAGTACCGCGAGCGATACATTGAGTATTGTGGAATAATAGAATATCAGCGCGATATATCCTGCTGTTTCGTTGTTAGAAGCTGCGCAGAATCTTAATATGACCATGCTGACATATGCCATCACCAGATTTGAGAGAGGCCCCGCAAGGGCTATGATAGCCTCATCACGTTTGGGATGTTTTAGATTTTTGGAGCTGGTCATTACGGGTTTTCCCCAGCCGAAGCCCGCGAATATGAACATGAGCGAGCCCCACAGCGACAGATGTGCAAAGGGATTGAGCGTGATCCTGCCCTGATTCCTCGGGGTAGGGTCGCCGAGCTTGTCGGCAACTACCGCATGGGCGCATTCATGCACGGGCACCGCTGCGAAAAGTACAAACAGGCGTATGAGCACTTCAAACAGTACTTGTGTTATATCTTTGTTAGTCATTTCATCCACCGATCGTAGAATTTTGCAATATTCTATGATATTATATCATAAAACAGAAAAAAACGCAAGATACGAAAATGAAAAAATTGTGTGATATACAGCAGAAAGAGGCTACAGGCACTTTTCCCGGATAAAAAAGAGCTATCCGCTAAACTTTAAGCGGATAGCTCATACAGGTATCATAGCTTGTTTATCGTTCTTCCGAGCCTGCGCCCGGTCCTGCTGCGCTTTCTGAGGTCGTCTGCTGCAGCGGTCTCACCTGCGGCAATGTCATCGGTATCCTCTTCATCATCCTCTGTTTCCAGCCTTTTGATAAACAGTCCGCCGTTCACATCCTCGAGCATATCGGGGGAAAGCTCTGCTTTTTTCTCATTATCGATCATAGGGATGACCTCCTTTCATAGCCTTTGTTATTTAACCGAATGAAACGGGAAAAAGTACAATTTAGGGTTTATTAGGGTTCAGGGTTTAGGGTATAGAACAGGACTGCTGCGCAGTCCTCAGGGTATAGTAACGGTACAGAGAGGTATTATCCGCTCCCTATTTCACTCCAAACTCCACACTGAAATAGTGAAAAGTGAAGAACGAATAGTGAATAGTTAAAACTAAACCCTATACCCTGAACCCTATATAAGACAAGGGGCTGTCCGTCAGAACAGCCCCTGTTTATATCACTCACCTGCAAGCTCCCTGTAAAGCCCGATATAGAGCTTTGCGGAGCTGTCCCAGCTGTGATCGCAGCGCATGGTGCTGCTGACAAGCTGCTTCCAGTCGTCCTTGCGGTCGTAGTAGTCCTTTGCACGGCTGACAGCGCCGAGCATATCATGTGCATTGTAGGTCTTGAACGTAAAGCCGTTGCCGTTCTCGCCGCCCGCATCGTTCACGCTGTCGCGCAGACCGCCTGTCTCCCTTACGATAGGCAGAGTGCCGTATCTCATGGAGATCATCTGAGCAAGTCCGCAGGGCTCGCTCTGCGACGGCATAAGGAACATATCCGCTCCTGAGTATATACGTCTGGCAAGCTCGGGCTTGAAGCCGATGGTTACGCTCACCCTGTCGGGTCTGCGCCATGCCATTTCCTTGAAGAAGTCCTCGAACATCTTTTCACCGGAGCCGAGTATGGCAAACTTGCATCCCATGCCGATCATCTCTTCAAATACGTATTTGATGAGATCTATGCCCTTGTGAGAAACAAAGCGTGTGATTATGCCGATCAGCGGATCGCTGTCAGAAGCAAGGCCCAGCTCCTTTTCAAGGGCTTTTCTGCACTTGATCTTGCCCGAGAGATCATCTGCGGAGAAGTTTGCCGCGATGCCCTTGTCGTGCTCGGGATCATACAGCTTCGTGTCGATGCCGTTGAGGAAGCCGCACAGTTTGAACTGCTTTCCTGCAAGGGCCCTGTCCATGCCGTGTGAGTACCACGGGTCGAGTATCTCCCATGCATAGGACGGTGAAACGGTGGTGATCTTGTCCGCCGTCTCGAATGCGCCCTTCATAAGGTTCACCGCACCGTCATATTCAAGTATCTTTGCATGATACATGGGTATGCCGAGTATATCTCCCAGCACATCCATGCCGTAGCGGCCCTGGTACTGTATGTTATGCACCGTGAATACGGTCTTTATATCCTCATACCCCGGTCTGAACTTGTATACAGTCTGATAGTATACAGGCACAAGTGCGGTCTGCCAGTCGTTGCAGTTGATTATCTGCGGAGTCCAGTCTATCTGACCGATAAGCTCCATGACAGCCCTTGACAGGAATACGAATCTCTCGCAGTCATCATAATAGCCGTAAAGTCCGTCTCTTGCAAAGTAATATTCATTGTCGAGAAGATAATAGGTGACACCGTTGGCTTCACCCTCAAAAACGCCGCAGTACTGCTTGCGCCAGCCTACATCTACGGTGAAGTTCTTCAGGAACTTGAGCTTGTCCCTGAGCTCCTGCTTTATGCTCTTGTACAGCGGAAGCACCACGCGGCAGTCCTCACCTGCATTCACAAGTGCGGCAGGAAGAGAGCCCGCAACATCCGCAAGTCCGCCCGAAGCAGCATAGGGGAGCGCTTCGGAGGCAGTATACAGTATCTTCATCGTATTCACCCCTTTCGTATGTCTTTATCGGGAAGGTGCGGGCACATTATGAGTATGCCCGCAGCTTCCGCTGCCGTCTGTGACGGTGTTCTTTCTGTTATATCTGTGCGCCCTTGCCGATATATATCGGATAGCTTGAAGAACCGGTGAGTATCTTGCCGTCGGTGATCTTCACAGCCTTGTCGGTGATGACGGAATCGATCGTGCAGTTCTTGCCGATCACAGTGTCCTGCATGATTATGGAGTTCTTTACAACAGATCCCTTTGCTACCCTTGCGCCTCTGAAGAGTATGGAATCCGTTACCTCGCCCTCGATTATGCATCCGTCAGCGACGATGGAGTTTCTTACCTTGGCGCCTATTGCGAATTTAGCGGGCGGATTGTCTCTTATCTTGGTATATATCGGGTTGCTGTCAAGGAAGAGCTTCTTTCTGTTCTCGGTGGAGAGCAGTGCCATATTAGCATCATAGAAGGTCTTGGTGGAGGTTATCTTGGAGAAGTAGTTGTCATGCTTGTAGCCCATGATCTTGAATTCTCCGCAGCGGTCCTGGAGTATCGATCTTGCAAAGCTGTAGTGACCCTTTGCCGCACCCTCGGATATTATGGTCATCAGGAGTGCCTTGGATATAACATAGGTATTGAGCGATACATTGCACTCGCCGCTGATGTGGGGATTTATCAGCACGTTGTTTATCCTGCCGTCATCGTCTATGCCGAATACATTTGAGCGAACAGCAGCATCAAAATCGATATTCGCCCTTGCGTATACAGCTGTTATGTCAGCGCCGCTCTTTACATGATAATCGAGTATCTTATCATAGTCAAAGCTTGTGACAACGTCGCAGTCGGACATGATGACATAGTCCGCAGCGGATGCCTTTATGAAATCGGTGATGCCGTAGAGGGCCTCAAGTCTGCCTCTGTACATACCGCTTGTAACGTTGGAGAAGGGAGGAAGAAGGTGAAGACCGCCTATCTTTCTTGCCATATCCCATTCTCTGCCCGAGCCGAGATGATCGAGCAGGGACTGATAGTTGGACTTTGTGACTACACCTACCTCGTCAACGCCTGAATTTGTCATGCTTGAAAGCACGAAATCTATCATTCTGTATCTTCCGCCGAAGAGCACAGAACCCATCGTTCTTCTGCCTGTCAGCTCGGGGATAGCATCCTCGTGCATATTGGCAAAGATAAGTCCGAGTATATTCTTGTTAAGACTCATTGTATGTTACCGCCTTTCCTGCTCACTTCTTCTTTATATCGGGCACCATCTGCTTAGGACCTACTACCTGTCCCTCAGCTATGGTCACCTTGTGGCCTACGACTGCGATGCCCCAGTCGTCACGGTTCTCGACCGTTTCAGGCCTTGCGCCGATCCTGGCACCCTTTTCAACGACGGTATTCTCGCCGACGATAGCGTACTCTACGGTAGCGCCTTCCTTGATTATGGAGCCGGGCATGATTATCGAGTCGGTAACGGTGGCGCCCTTTTCGATCGTAACGCCCTCGAAGATCACGGAGAAGTCGATATTGCCGTCTATGATGCAGCCTTCAGCGATCATGGAGTTCTCCACGTTCGCATTCTCTCCGATGTACTGAGGAGGAAGCACGGGATTTCTCGAATACATCTTCCAGTCGGGATCATAGAGGTCTATGGGGATATTGGGGTTGAGTATATCCATATTTGCTTCCCAGAGGGAGTCGAGAGTTCCGACATCCTTCCAGTAGCCGTCAAACGCATAGGCTACGAGCTTTTCGCCTGCGTTCATCATATTGGGTATGATAGCCTTGCCGAAATCCTTGTCCTCATCGGGATTGTTCTCGTTGTCTATCAGGTACTGTCTGAGCTTTGCCCATGTGAATACATATATACCCATTGATGCAAGGGTGGAGCGGGGATTCTTGGGCTTTTCCTCGAAATCGACGATATTGCCGTCGTCATCGGTTATCATGATGCCGAAGCGCGAAGCCTCCTCGAGAGGAACATCGAGCACTGCTATGGTAGCGTCTGCACCCTTGTCCTTATGGAACTGGAGCATGTCGTTGTAATCCATCTTGTAGATATGGTCGCCTGAGAGTATGATAACATACTCGGGGCTGTATCTGTCCACAAATGCGATATTCTGGTATATAGCATTTGCTGTGCCCTTGTACCATTCAGCGCCGAGAGCGGTCTGATACGGAGGCAGGCAGTGAGCGCCGCCGTACTGCTTGTCAAGATCCCAGGGCTGGCCGTTGCCGATATAGTCGTTGAGTACGAGAGGCTGATACTGTGTGAGCACGCCTACCGTGTCGATACCGGAGTTAACGCAGTTGGAGAGCGGGAAATCTATTATCCTGTACTTGCCGCCGTAGGGAACAGCGGGCTTTGCCATATCCTGCGTCAGCGCATAGAGTCTGCTTCCCTGTCCGCCGGCGAGCAGCATTGCGACGCATTCTTTTTTAGTATACATATCAAAACTTCCTTCCTTTGATTCTGTTATGCTTTATCGGGAGAGGCTTTTCTGCGTCCGCCTCTTTTCGGCTTTTCAGCTGTCCCGTCCGTCTTTTCATCAGCTTTGCCTGCGGCTTTCGGTGCTTTGTCAGCGGCCTTTCGTGCGGGCTTCTTTGCGGCAGGCTTTTCGACGCTTTCGGCCTTCGGCTTTCTTGTGCGCTTCGGCTTCTCTTCAGTCGGGGTCACATCCGTAGCCTCGGGCTTCTTTTTGGGGATATATCTGAGATATATAGCCGAAAGACCGGGGAGAGTGAGGGATATCGACCAGTCACAGCCGTGCATGGGCTCGTTTCTTGCCTTTATCCTGCCGTTGTCTATCTCACCCGAGCCGCCGTACTTCAGGTCGTCTGTGCAGAATACCTGCTCGTATACGCCCTCATAGGGAACGCCTATCCTGTAGCCTGTGCGCGTTACGGGCACGAAGTTGCAGATAACGACGATCTCCTGAGGATTCTCGGGATCGGTAGCATCTATTCTCCTGAAAGCTATTATGCTCTGGGTATAGTCATCCGCGCTTATCCATTTGAAGCCGTCCCAGGAGTCATCATTCTTCCACATGGGAGAATTGTCAAGATAGAAATGGTTTATATCCTTGAAGAACTGATGCATCTTTCTGTGGCTCTCATAGCCTATGAGAAGCCAGTCAAGCTCCTTCTTGTAGTCCCATTCTATTACCTGTGCCAGCTCTGTGCCCATGAAGTTGAGCTTCTTGCCGGGGTGAGCCATCATATATGCGATGAATGCTCTTTCCGATGCGAACTTGCCCTCCATAGACGGGCTTGACATCTTGCCGAAGAGGGATGCCTTGCCGTGTACTACCTCATCGTGGGATATGGGGAGTATATAGTTCTCCGAGAACGCATAGAAGAAGGAGAATGTGAGCTTGCCGTGGCTGTTTGCCCTGTATATCGGGTCTGTGCGCATATAGTCCAGGGTGTCGTTCATCCAGCCCATGTTCCACTTGAAGTTGAAGCCCAGGCCGCCTATATCCGCGGGCTTTGTTACCATAGGCCATGCGGTGGATTCCTCGGCTATCATCAGTACGTCGGGGTTCCTTGCGAATACAGCTGTGTTGAGCTTGCGCAGGAACTCGATCGCCTCGTAGTTCTCATTGCCGCCGTCCTTGTTGGGCCTCCACTCACGTCTGTCGTAGTCAAGGTAGAGCATTGAAGCGACAGCGTCAACTCTCAGACCGTCCACATGGAATTTCTCTATCCAGTATATAGCGTTCGAGATAAGGAAGCTCTTTACCTCGCCCTTGTTGTAGTCAAATACGCGGGTGCCCCAGGACAGATGCTCCTTCTTGAGGGGATCGGCATATTCATAGCAGTCGCCGCCGTCGAACTCGAAAAGACCTGCCGCATCCTTCGGGAAGTGTGCAGGAACCCAGTCGAGTATGACTGCGATACCGTTCTGATGGAATATGTCTATCATCTTCATGAAGTCTTCGGGGGTGCCGAAGCGTGAGGTAGGCGCATAGTAGCCTATAATCTGATAGCCCCAGGAGCCGTCAAAGGGATATTCATTCAGCGGCATCATCTCAATATGGGTAAAACCCATTTTCTTTACATAAGGAATTAATTCCTTTTCCAATTCTGC
>CACZPE010000265.1 GCA_902782875.1 uncultured Ruminococcus sp.
CGGTATGAGAGCTTCCATCTACAACGCTATGCCTATCGAGGGCGTTGAGAAGCTCGTTGAGTTCATGAAGAAGTTTGAGGCTGAGAACGCATGAGAAAGTCTCAGCGTATAGAAAAGCTCGAGGGTCAGGACGGAAAGCTCAGTTCATTCACCTCCTATGAGGTGATAGTTGACAACTTTACGGGAGTTCAGTACCTTTATCTGATAAACTCCGCCAACGGCAGTGTTGCCGTGACTCCTCTTCTCGGGCGCGACGGAAAGCCCCTGCTTACTGCCGAGGCACAGGCCGACGGCTGGTTCGGCGGGCAGCAGAACTGATAAATACCTGAATAATACAGATTGGAATGATAAAGATGTACGATATACTTACTCTCAATAAGATAGCAGCCTGCGGCACAGACAACTTCGACAGCAAGTACAATGTGTCTGACAGCGTGACAGACCCCGATGCTATCATGGTAAGAAGTGCAAAGATGCACGATATGGAATTCGGCAAGAAGCTCCTCGCCATAGGCAGAGCAGGTGCCGGTGTCAACAATATCCCCGTTGAGAAGTGCGCAGAGCAGGGTATAGTAGTATTCAACACTCCCGGTGCCAACGCAAACGCAGTTAAGGAGCTCGTTCTCACAGCACTGCTCATATCCTCCAGACGCGTACCCGATGCTATGGTATGGGCACAGTCCCTCAAGGGCAACGGCGATGAGGTCGGCGCTATGGTCGAAAAGGGCAAGTCCCAGTTCGTAGGTCCCGAGATAGCAGGCAAGACACTCGGTATCATCGGTCTCGGTGCTATCGGCGGTCTCGTGGCTAATGCAGCTGTAGCTCTCGGCATGAGCGTTGTGGGCTATGACCAGTTCCTCTCGGTAAATGCCGCACTTCACCTTGATCCGAGGGTAAAGACCGTATCCGATCCCAAGGATGTATATTCGGTATCCGACTATGTTACAATACACGTTCCCTACAATCCTCAGACAAAGGGCACGATAAATGCTGATATCATCAGCATGATGAAGGACGGCGCAAGGATAATCAACCTTGCAAGAGGCGAGCTTGTTGATACAGCTGCACTTCTTCCCGCACTCGAGAGCGGCAAGATCGCTGCATATGTATGCGACTTCCCCTCTGATGAGATACTCGGTGTGAAGAACGTCATCGCTCTTCCACATCTCGGCGCATCTACCCCCGAGGCAGAGGACAACTGCGCTGTTATGGCTGCAAAGGAGCTTATCGACTACATCGAGAACGGCAATATCATCAATTCCGTAAACTTCCCCAATGCTACCATGAATGCATCGGGTACAAAGATAGTAGTACTCCATAAGAACGTTCCCTCGGTAATATCCAAGGTTACAGACGTTCTCGGTTCTGCAGGCATCAACATAGAGAATATGGTTAATGCTTCCAAGAAGGAGTATGCATGCACTCTCATAGATGCATGCGGCGAGATAAATTCCGATATCGCTGACAAGCTCAGTGCTGTCGAGAATGTTATCAGAATAAGGGTTATAGGCTGAATGCCCCCTGAGGGCTTTGGCGGAGCGCATCACGGTGTGTTCCGAATATAAGGAGGTAATCAAAATGTTTGATCAGAGCGATGTTGAGCGCAACAAATCAACGGTAATGGTATCTGCTATACTTCAGATATTCATCCCGTTCCTGTTCTTTATCCCCTATGTTTCCAACAAGGAATCGGAATATTGCCGTTTCTATGCTAATCAGGGCCTGTGGCTCTGCATAGCCAGCGTGGCATCATGGGTAGTTGCTGTTATTCCCGTTATCGGAGCTATTCTTGCTTTCGTAATCAACGTAGCAAGACTGGTATTCTGCATAATGACTGCTATTGCAGCAAACAACGGCGAGAGAAAGCCTATCCCCTATGTCGGTGAGCAGGAGCTCCTCAAGTAAAATACAGAGCTGACAGCCGTTTCCGATATGGAAACGGCTTTTTTAAGATTTTAAGAGAAAGTGGCAAACATCATGGATATCAATCTCAGAAAGAAGATCATATACGCAGTAGTACCCGTATTACTCTGCTCATGCACACAGACAGCTCCTGCAGCAGAGCCTGCTGCACAGCCTGCGTCAGATACCGTCATATCCTCCGATACCGTATCGGAGACAGAGGGTACTACGGCTGAAGCATCAGAGACTTCGGATACATCTGCAGAAGAAACGACCGCAGAGGCAGAGACAGAAGCCCCTGCACAGGTGGCATCGGGCGATGAGACGGTGGCGGCAGAGACTGTCGTTGCCGACGGCACAGAGCCTGTATACTCCGATAAGATAGCAAAGGGCACCTATGAGCATATCGAGGTAAGATCGAGCTCATCCATGTTCAAGATAGCCGACTGCACCCTTGAGGTATCGGATACTATGACCGCAAGGCTGTATTTCGGCGGTTCGGCATACGGCTATCTTTATATGGGCACTGCTGAAGAAGCTGCCGCTGATATGGACAATGCGATAGCGTGCACAAAGACCGATGACGGATATTATTTTGATATACCCGTTGAAGCACTTGACAAGGGAATATCCGTTGCAGCCTTTTCCAACAAGAAGGAAAAGTGGTATGACAGGCAGATAGCGTTCATATCAACATCGCTGCCTGCGGGCGCAGTGGAGGTAAAGATCGTCACCGCAGAGGATATAGGACTTGCCGACGGCGAGTATACCGCAGAGGTAACTCTTTCGGGCGGCTCGGGCAGGGCAAGTGTTGAATCTCCCGCCCGCATCACGGTGGCTGACGGGAATATGACCGCGCATATAGTATGGAGCAGCAAGAACTATGACTATATGATAGTGGACGAGGAAAAGTATCTCCCCGTTGAAGGAGAGGAATATTCCGCGTTTGATATACCCGTGAGGAGCTTTGACGTGCAGCTTCCCGTCCGTGCGGACACAACTGCCATGAGTCAGCCGTATGAGATAGAGTATACTTTGTATTTCGACTCGGCTACGGTGACGGCTGTATGAAAAGACTCCCGCTGTACACTGCCGCAGTGCTCGGTATCAGCCTGATATTCTCATCCTGCAGACCCGCCCCTGAGATAGAGGTGGAGGGGTATGAGGAAATGGCCCTGGAATATGCCGAGCATTTTTCGGTATACAGATATGATGATTATGACCTTATCGACATAGACGGCATAAGATATTATCTTGCGGATGACCCTGCAGCGGTCACGCAGACTGACGGTACCGTTATAGGCAGACCGCACTGCATATACGTTGCCGCATCGTCCGCGATGGATCTTTTCAGAGGGGCCGAGGCTCTTGACTGTGTGCAGATGACATCTACAGAGGCTGACAAGTGGAGCATACCCGAGATAAAGACACTCGTGGAGAATGATGATATCGCCTATGTGGGCAAGTATAACGCCCCTGACTTCGAGTACCTGCTGTCAGAGGGCTGCGACCTTGCGGTGGAATCAACGATGATATACCACAGCCCCGATACCGAGAAGATGCTCGGTGAGCTCGGCATACCTGTTATGACAGAGCATTCGAGCTATGAGTCGCATCCTCTGGGCAGACTTGAATGGGTGCGCCTTTACGGTGTGCTCACAGGTCACGAGGCAGAGGCGGATGCCTTTTTTGAGGAGAAAAAGGAGCTTTTCGAGAGCGTGGCGGGTTGTGATGCCACAGACCGCACGGCAGCGTTTTTCTATCTGTCAAACGGCAAGGTGAATATACGCAAGCCCGGCGATTATGTGTCAAAGATGATAGAGACTGCGGGAGGAAGGTATATTTTCACTCCCGATATGCTGGGCGTTGACGAAAACAGCCTTTCGACCATGAATATAAGCATGGAGAGCTTCTATACCACCGCAAAGGATGCGGATGTGCTTATATACAACAGTACCATCACGGGACAGACGGATATGAACGGACTGCTGTCCGCCGCCCCTGTTCTTTCGGATATGAAGGCTGTAAAGACAGGCGATGTGTGGTGCACTGAAGCGGATGTTTTCCAGCGCACGGCATCCGCCGCAGAGATGACGGAGGAGCTTCATCGGATACTCTCGGGTGAGGCTGAGGATAATATGGAATTCTTTCACAGGATAGGTGAGCCGCAGTGAGGATAGGAGTAATACAGGCATCATCGCAGAGCGCGCGCAATGAGCTTCTTTACCGCTGCACCTGTGAAGCGGTAAAACGAAACGGGCGCAGTGATACTGTCGTGAATTACGGCGCATACCCCGACGAAAAGGAGACATATTCGTATATCGAAACAGCGATAGATATATGTCTTCTTCTGTCATCTGGGGCAGTGGATTTCATAGTTACGGGCTGTTCATCCGGACAGGGGATGATGCTTGCCTGCAACAGCCTGCCGTCGGTGATATGCGGATATATACCCACACCGCAGGATGCCTTCCTTTTCGGCAGGATAAACGGCGGGAATGCCGCTTCTCTGCCGCTCGGGCTGGGCTTCGGCTGGGCGGGAGAGATAAATATGCAGTGTACTCTCGACAAGCTGTTTGAAGGGGAGTTCGGCTGCGGATACCCGCCCGGGGATGCGGAGAGAAAACGCCGTGACACGGAGTATCTCAGACGGATAAATTTATCCACCAAACGCACGCTTGTCGAAGCAGTCTCGGACTATGACGAAGAACCTGTCAGAAACGCCCTGCGCAGGCAGAGCGTACGTGAGGATATACTGAAAAACGGCAGAAATACGGATATCA
>CACZPE010000266.1 GCA_902782875.1 uncultured Ruminococcus sp.
CGGAGCATGCCGTACTCGCCTGTATCCGAAAGGCTCAGGCATACGATGTTTATACCCTTGTCGCTGAGTATCTCAGTGACCTGTTCAAGTCTGCCTATACGATTTTCGATAAATACTGTGAGCTGTTTCATCAGGTTAGCCCCTTTCTGTTGTCGGTAACGCGCTTGGCCTTGCCCTCAAAGCGCTTGAGAGTATGCGGTGATTCAAGGACGATCTTCGCATCGATTCCGAGCATGGTGCGCAGTCCTGCCTTGAGCTTAGCCTTTATTCTTTCAAGCTCCGCCACATCATCAGTCATCTTGTCGGGTGCAAGCTCGACTCTTATGGTGAGTATGTCGGAGTGATCCTTTCTGTCTACGATAATCTCATAGTGCGGGCCTATCTCCTCAGAACGGAGGAGTACCTCCTCTATCTGGCTGGGGAATACATTTACGCCCTTGATCTTGAGCATATCATCGGTACGTCCGCTGAGGATATCCATCCTTGCGGTGGTTCTGCCGCACTTGCAGGGCTCATAGAAGAGTCTTGTTATATCCCTTGTGCGGTATCTTATGAGCGGGAGCGCCTCCTTGGTAAGGCAGGTCACTACAAGCTCGCCCTTCTCACCTGCGGGGAGCACCTCGCCCGTGTTGGGATCGATGATCTCGCATATGAAATGGTCTTCGTTTATATGCATGCCGCAGAACTCGGTGCATTCGCCCGATACGCCGGGGCCCATGAGCTCGCTCATGCCGTAGTTCTGTGTAACGCAGAGGTCATCGCCGTAGAGCTTCTTCATCTCCTCGCGCATAGCCTCGGTCATAAGCTCACTGCCCACAAGTGCCGTGCGCAGTCCGAGATCGGTGCGGGGATTGAGTCCCATCTGTGTTGCGACCTCTCCTATTCTGAGCGCATACGAGGGAGTTGCCACGAGAAGTGTGGCACCGTAGTCCTTCATATACATTATCTGCTTCTCGGTATTGCCCGTAGACGAGGGTATGATGCACGCGCCGACTCTTTCAAGTCCCTTGTGCAGACCGAGAGCGCCTGTGAACATGCCGTAGCCGAAGCATATCTGGCATATATCATCAGCCTGTGCGCCGCCTGCAACAGCAAGTCTTGCGACACATTCCGCCCATGTCTCCAGATCCTTCTTGGTATACCCTACAACTGTAGGCTTGCCGGTTGTACCCGACGAAGCGTGTATCCTCGCAAGCTGACTCTTGTCAACGGCAAAAAGCCCGAAAGGATAGTTATCCCTGAAATCCTGTTTGGTAGTGAACGGCAGTCTCTTCAGATCTGCGAGTGTCTTTATATCATCGGGTCTGATCCCTGCTTCGTCCATTTTCTTCCTGTAAGGCTCCACGTTGTCGTAAACATAGCTTACGAGCTTTACGAGCCTCTCTGTCTGGATACGCTCTATCTCTTCACGTGAGAGCGTTTCCTCCTTTGCCCATATCATCGGCTGACCTCCTGATTTTTATGCATACAGCAGACAATGATAATCCACTGTACATATATATAAAACTATCATATGCAGTGAATTTTGTCAACCGAAAAATTCCCTAATTTTCCGCTGCTTTTTTAGGGGAAAATAACCATTGACCGTATGCATAGCCTTTATCTGTCAGATGATATCAGTCCGAGCCATGCTAAGATGTCCGAGTTCATCGTTCCGAGCTGCTCATAGACATCGACTGTCTGTATCTTCCTGCCGAGGAGCACCGACAATACGGGCGATGCTGCCGAAAGGTCGCACAGCCCCATATGTGCATTTTATGCGTAATACGGGGTAAATATATCACAGATGATACCGCATGTCAATACATCTGCGGAATATCGTCAGCAAACATCTTGCTTCCCGTATACAGATGTGGTATACTGTAGAAAATCCGTATTGTGAAAGTGAGGAAATACCATGAAAACAGTTATTATGGATCATCCCTTGCTCAGACATAAGATATCCCTGCTGCGTGATGAGAACACAGGCACAAGAGATTTCAGGATGCTTGTCAACGAGATCGCAATGCTGATGTGCTACGAAGCACTCAGGGAACTGCCGACGGAAAGCATCAGAACAAAGACACCCGTATCCGAGGCCGAGACGACAGTGATCTCCGGCAAAAAACTCGCCGTTGTTCCCATACTCAGAGCGGGGCTCGGCATGCTCGACGGCATACTTCAGCTCGTACCCATCGCAAAGGTGGGGCATATAGGCATATACCGCGATGAGAAGACCCATGAACCGCATGAGTATCTCTGCAAACTGCCCGATAATATAGACAAGCGTACCGTGATAGTACCCGACCCGATGCTTGCAACGGGCGGCTCTGCTATACAGGCGATAGACCTGCTGAATAAAAGGGGCGTGAAGGATATACGCTTCATGTGCATAATCGCCGCTCCCGAGGGGCTTGAAGCTCTGCAGAAGGCTCACCCTGATATCGAGATATACGCGGGCTGCCTTGATGAAAAGCTCAACGACAAGGCATATATCGTCCCGGGTCTCGGCGATGCGGGCGACAGGATATTCGGCACAAAGTGACAGTTCTGCGGTCACGGCATCTGCGGTATATCCGCTTTCTTTATCCTGTCAATATACTCCGCCAGCACATTCCTGATACTCTTCGGATCATCTGTCATGCCCCGCTGCACCCACAGCGCCAGCACATTCCAGACAGCCCCGATATTCATCGCCATAAGGTATTCCTCATCGAGGCCCTCAAAAAGCGGCACTGAGGGGTGTAACGCAGAGAGCCTGCTGTCCCGCATCTGTGGCAGATACTCGTTGGTGCACGAGAGCATCACATGCATCATATCATTCTTTGCGAGCAGCATCAGCAGCTCCCTGTTCCTGTCGGCAAATTCAAATATCGTTGTCAGCGGATCGCTCTCGGCGCTATTGACGATATCGAAATATCTGCTGAGCTTTTCCTTTATAAGCGAGCGCAGTACATCATCCTTTGAACTGAAGTTGCGGTAGAATGTCTTTCTTGCAAGACGCGCCTCGAGTATTATCTGTTTTACGGTTATCTCGCCGTAGGGATATTTTTTCATCAGTGCAAGCAGCGCTTCGGTTATCTCCGTCTGTGATCTTACCGCAGACGGATTTTTTGTTTCATTCATGATATCCCTCCAAAGTGACACATATCTGCGAAATAGTGTATCTTCCCCGTAAGGTATTGACATCCCTTTTATCATAATATATCATAAAGTCAAAACAGATACAAGTGTGTCATTAAAAAACGGTTTCGTCTTTCAAGACATACGGAAGGAGGATATGCTATGGCACAAAGCAGCGGCATCAGGACTGAATATGATGAGAAGCGTATAAAAGCTCTGCTTATCATCGGGCTTATAGGAGGATGTCTCAATTTCACAGGCGACTGGCTTCTGGGATACGGAGTATTCGACGACCGTCTTTCGGGGCTGGAAAGAAAGCTTTCGCTGTTTCTTTCCCTGTCGGATACAACGATGTTCTGGTCGGCATTTCTGGGTCTCATAGGCATAGCTCTCGAGGGGCTCTGCTATTCGGGAATATACAGACTAATCGCAGCAAAAAGCGAACGGCATTCACGTATTTTCCGCATCGGCGCAACAGGATTTATTCTGTTTGCCGCCTGCGGAGTCCATGTGCCCTGTTTATCGACTGTATATTTCTACAAGCACATTATGCAGGCAAGTCCCGACACGGCATATGACCTGACAGTCAGGTTCGGTCTGTACTTTCTGCTGCCTGCGGTGATACTGTTTTTCATCTTCTTCGCAGTAATGAACGCGGCGCAGATATCCGCATTCGCAAAGGGGCTCACCTCATACCCCGCATGGTGCTGGATATTCTCTGTCCCTGTCGGCATGGCAGTCTCCAGGCTGCTGACATCTGCAGTGAACAGCCCTGTGACCAATGCTCTTGCAACCGCATGGATAAGTATAGGCAATATCTGGATGTTCGGCGGCCTTCTGGCAATGCTGTGCATGAAGAACAAACGCGGTACACTGTGAATACAGGGCAAAAAGCCTGACTGACATATGAAAAGGGGCTGCTGCAGATGCAACAGCCCCGTATACACAGTGTATCATCTTTTTCCCGAGTTCTCGGCATAGCAGTAAAGCAGGTGAAGAGCTTCCTCTCTTGTGAGTATATGCCCTGCATCAAAATCCTCGCCCACAGCACCGAGAGCATATGCCACAGCAATGGTGCCGTAGTCCTTGTCAGCGCTGGTTATGCCGCTTACGGGGACGGAGTATATTCCCTTGAGCTTTGCGGCCTCATCCATACCTGCCGCACTTACAAAGCCTCTTGCGGCATCAAGCGAGTTCACGGTGGATGTGTCGCTCTTGCCCGTGCCCTTTGCGGTATACACGATAGGTGTCCAGTTATCCACCTTTTCGAGCATATCGCTGAACTCGTCCTGAGTTATGTTTTTCTGCGGCTCCAGCTTGTCGCTGCCGGTGATATCCACGCCGTAGGTATAGAGCGCTATTATCTCGTCCTTATAGGGCGAGTTTTCTATATCGGTATACGGGCACTTTAAATCCTTGTTCTCGGGCTTGCCGTCATAGCCGCAGAGCTCACCTGTTACCGCATTTATGTACCATCCGTCCATAGAGTAGGTAAGGTACAGGTGCGAATTGCCCTTGAGGTCCTCAAAGCCGTCATATGCAAGCTTGAGATCCTTCTGCTCGAGAAGTCTTTCAACTGCCCTGTCGGCTGTGATTATCCTGCCGTCGCCGAAATCCACGTTCTCCGTGTAGGTATAGCTGAAGTTGGTTATCTCATTGCTGCCGTTCACGGTGACATACAGATTGTCGTCGTTTACGACTATATTGTTCTCATAGCGCCTGTATGTCAGATATCTTGAGCCTTCCTCATCCTTAGGCTCAAAGTTGCCCTTTGCAGGCTTGAACTTTGACGCATTGTCCCCGAGGTAATACTTCACAGCCTCGTCAGCCAGAGCATTTGCCTTGTTCATGTCGGGAGTGCCGTAATCGCTGTCCTGATCATAGCGGTAGAAGGAATATATCTTTCCTGTTACCGCATCAGCCGTTACGGAGCAGTACTTGTATTCGTTGTCGGTATTTATCGTGTATGAAGCGTGTATCTCAAATCTGCTCTTGTCCTCATAGGAGCGTGATACCGAAAAGCTCTCGGTATGATAGCGCGCGGTGATTTTCAAATACGGATCGGCTTCGACCATCTTTCTGAACTGATCGGAGGTGAGCTTGCCCTTGAGTGAATCTGCTTCCTCCTGCTCCTCGTCGGAAAGCTCATAGCCGCCGTCATCTCCGCCTCCCATGCCGTATCCCTTGGCGGATTCGGCTGCGCTCATATTATAGTAGGTATCGGTGTTCATGTATTTCTTAAGATCATCCTTGAGTGCGCTCTTCTCTCCTGTGAACGCATCGTATATCGGACTATCCTCGGTATGGTATACAGGCACAGCCGTCTTCTTGCCGCTCTTGTCGGATACTATCTGGTAGCAGGGCAAAGCCTTTATCTCATCGGCATATATTTTCTTTATATCCTGCTGGGACAGTGCCTTTGACGGGTCTGTGAACACAGCATCACCGTACCACGTGCTGTAAAAGCTCTCCAGCTCGCCAGTGTACTTGTTGAACACCACTGCAATATCATTGACCGCTACAGGTACATCGCGGCACTCGCGGACAAAAGACACCGTCACTGTATCTGATGACAGATAGTTTTCTATCTTGTCAAGGCGGTATCTGCCCGCAGCCTCGGGCAGTATCCTGTTTACCATGCGTTTTGCCATTGCTTCGAGCTGTGCGTCGGTATAGGGGGATATGCCCGCGCGCGAATTACTGTTATATTTGTATATATAGCATGATACTATCATACCGTTGCAGACGGATACACTCACCGATGATCTGTTGTCCTTTGAGTTCCAGTAAAGATCATAGGTCTTTTTTCCGCTCTATTC
>CACZPE010000267.1 GCA_902782875.1 uncultured Ruminococcus sp.
CAGGCACTATCAGGATATAAACAATAAGAAAATAAGCGACGATCTAGAAGGCCTGAAAACCGCTCCTGTCAGGGCGGATATTTTCCAGATAGATGACGGCTATCAGTGTGCCGTCGGCGACTGGCTGAGAGTAGATACAAGTAAATTCCCGGATTCGATGAAAGCCGCAGCCGACAGTATAACCGATGCGGGACTTATCCCGGGTATATGGCTGGCTCCCTTTGTATGTGAGGAAAGATCCGAGATATACAGAACAAAAAAAGACTGGCTGCTTTATGACGAAAACGGCAGGCCTGTGAAGGGCGGCAGCAACTGGAGCGGCTTCTATGCGCTGGATATATACAATCCAGAGGTGCGCGACTATCTGAAAAATGTATTTGACGTTGTTGTGAATGAATGGGGCTTCAAGCTCCTGAAGCTGGATTTTCTCTATGCGGCATGCATTATCCCGAGAAGGGACAAGACACGGGGAATGATCATGCACGAGGCTATGGAGCTGCTTCGTGAACTGGCAGGAGATGCACGGATACTCGCTTGCGGAGTGCCCCTTGCTTCTGCTTTCGGCATAGCTGATTACTGCCGCATAGGCCCCGATGTAAGCCTCGAATGGAACGACAAGATATATATGCAGAACCTGCACCGTGAACGTCCGAGCACAAGAAACACCGTTCTGTGCTCTGCTTTCCGCCGTCATCTGAGCGGCAGGGCGTTCATCAATGACCCGGATGTATTTCTGCTGAGAGACACAGACACAACTATGACCCGTCCGCAAAAGAAGTGTCTTGCGGAGATAAATGCTCTCTGCGGCGGCGTGTTGTTCTCATCGGATAATTTCTCAGAATACGGATTATGGCAGGACAAGGAACTTGGAGAGATCGAAGCTCTGAGAAGTGTCCGTATCCTTTCGGCGGATATAAACGGAAATACCCTTATTGTATCTGTTGAAAAGGACGGGAGATATGCGATAAGAACATATCATATATAAGTGTTTACGGTATATCACAGGAAGAAAACTTTCAGAACCGCAGTGATATGCAGGGGATTTCATTCAGCAGATACCGTTAGGGAGGGCTTTTATGCTTACAGAATACAGCAGGGTACAGCAGATCGCAAAGGATACAATAGGATTTATCAGAACTGAGATAGTACCCGGAATGCCGCTTAAGGAAGTGCGTCGGCTATGCGAAGAAAAAATGCTGCAGCTCGGAGCGGATTCGTTCTGGTACTGGGATATAGGAGCATTTGTCTTTGCAGGCAATGAAACAACGGTTTCGGTATCGGGAAGAGAATATCACACATCCGAAAGAGTGATAGGATCAGATGATATCATAACAATAGATCTGAGCCCGCAGTGCGCAGATACATGGGGAGATTATGCCAGGACCGTGATAATTGAGAACGGTAAGGCAAAGAATGTTGATGATATAAAGCATGACGAATGGCGTGAAGGACTGATCATGGAGAAGAAACTCCATAAAAAAATGACGGAGATCGTCAGCCCGGAGATGACATTTGAGGAACTGTATTATCAGATGAATGATCATATAAAGGCAGAGGGATATATCAACCTTGACTTTATGGGTAATCTCGGACATTCGATAGTGCGAAAGAAGGAAGACCGCGTATATATCGAAAAGGGAAACAAAACAAAGCTTGGCGATGTGAACCTTTTTACCTTTGAACCCCATATCAGCGTCAGTGGCTCGGAGTATGGCTATAAAAGAGAGAATATATACTACTTTGAAAACGGTGCGATAAAAGAATTATAGATAAGCTGACAGCTCCTGTTCCGTAAGACGGATCAGGGGCTGTTTTGTATTGAGTGTGGTGTAATAGTACGGGAGAGTTACCGTGCTGCATACTAAGATCATCTGTAAAAACAACGAGGTAACTGCGGGATTTGCGCGACTGTGAAAATGTTAGCAGACATACAAAAGTTACCGTGCTGCATACTAAATGATTCCATGTGAAAAAACAGCGAAGTAACTGCAGGCTTTGCCTGCTGCTTGACAAGACGGGAGTAATCATATATAATAAATTACAACTCAGGGATATTTGCAAGAGGTGATAGTATGGATAACGATAACGAATATAAAGTTCTTATGATAGACGACGATGAGATGATAGCACAGGCTACGGAGGAATACTTCAACATGTTCGGGATGAAGACCGCATATGTCACAAGCTATGATGCTGCGGTGGAATTCCTTGATACACATGTGATATCCCTGCTCCTGCTTGATATAAACCTGGGCGATAAATCCGGGTTTGACCTGTGCAGAAAGATACGTGAGAACTATGATATGCCGATACTGTTCATCAGCGCAAGGACCAGCGATGATGATGTACTCATAGCATTCAATATAGGCGGTGATGACTATATCAAGAAGCCGTATACCCTCAGCGTGCTGCTGGCAAAGGTGAAGGCTATACTTGCGCGGTATGAGAAGGTCAAGGAGAATATAGTATATGAGCCGCAGACATCCCTTCCGCCCGACGGTATAGTGAAGCTGACCGACAGGATAAGTCTTGATACGAATATCCATAAGCTTACCGACGGTGAAAAACAGATAAGCCTTAAGGCGATGGAGTACAAGCTGCTGTACTACCTTCTCATGAATGCAGGCAGGGTGGTCACAAAGGACGAGCTGCTGAAGAATGTATGGGATGACGAATACCTGTGTGAAGGCACTATCGCCGTACACATCAGGCATCTGAGAGAAAAGACCGAGACAGACCCCAAGGCCCCGAAACTGATAAAGACTATATGGGGCGTGGGATATATCATGGAAGAGCCGGGATTATGAAAAGCTATTACAGAGCCGCGGCACTGTTTGCTCTGCTGCTGTTGACAGGCGGGATAGTGCTTGCGGTGTATACAAAAAAAATCACTCCTGTCCGTATGGATGAGGACGTGATCATACTCAATGAGTTAAGCAGACAGGCAGCGGAAAGCTGGAGTGATCTGTCGCTGTCGCCTGATGCAGGTCACGGCAGACCCTTTGTGATACTCGACAGCACAGGGAATATACTCTGTGATGCACGTACTGATGCAGGGCCGATATCGGTGGAGACAGCAATAAAACAGGGCTATCCTTATACATATGTGGTAAAGGACAGACAGCTTGCGGGCACCGTGATAATCGCCGACAGCGGCAGATATGACGGCGTAAGGTTTCGTATACTCACGGGATACGGGATATGCTCCGCCGTGCTTCTTGCCGCAGTGCTGATTTTCGGCGCGTATATCAGAAAGAATATCGTAACGCCGTTTCGTGATATGCAGAAATTCGCGGGCAAGATCGCAGAGGGCAGATTTGATGAGCCGCTTATGATGGACAGGAACAATATGTTCGGCGCATTCTCCGAAAGCTTCGATATTATGCGAGATGAGCTTGCTTCATCACGGGAGAGGGAGCTTGCCCTGCAGAAGAAGGAGAGAGAGCTGGTAGCCTCTCTCAGTCACGACATAAAGACTCCGATAACGGGCATAAAG
>CACZPE010000268.1 GCA_902782875.1 uncultured Ruminococcus sp.
CTCGTCCGTGCGGTAGAGCGCAAGCAGCTCCGCGTCAGTCATAGACTCACCTCTGTTGAAACGTTTCATTTATTCATATACAGCCGGAAACGGAAATGCGACAGGGAAATGAAATCTTTTTCAGAATGCAGCATTTTTCATTTCATCAGATCATTCTCAATCCAATACCGCCTTTATCCTGTCAACTATCATTTCTGCATTGTTCTCGTTATAGACCTTTTCCAATTCGTTCAACTTACCGTCGAGATCGGCAGCTTGCCATATAGCTGACTGATCGGCAAGTATTGCCTGAACAGCTGATGTATCTGTATCTATTACCTTGCCTATCAACGGAGATTCCACTGCTTTTTCATCATAATAATCCAGCTTTTCTTTATATGAATTAAAATGCATAAGGAAGTCATTTGACCACAGTATGTTTTCATCAAGTCCGAAGATGAGTCTGTTGACATAACGATCCATTATTTTTCCGTCACTGTCAGCTGCGAACCCATCTGTTTCCTGATATTCTGTCCCGTAGATCAGACAGTTCGCCAGTTCCCGATCGGAATGAAGCAAATCCAACAGCTTGAATGCATTTTCTTTATTATCCGATGCGGCAAGGATACCCGTAGATGCAGAATATCTTGTGCAGACAACAGATTTGGTAGAGTACACAAATACATTGCTGCTTGTCAGTCTTCCGATATCTTTTGTAATGCATATATCCCATTTTCTGTTTTCAGATTCAGTTACCTGATCATTGAGATACAGACCGTTGATCGTTTTCAGCCACTCTATACATTTCTTTGAGTTATACGGCAATTCAACTTCCTTTTCCTGAGACACAAGGACTCCCTTTGAATAATCGTATCCGTAGTATTCTGAAAAATCAAAGCCCTGAAGCTGATACAAAAGTGTGCCGTCTCCCAAAATCTCCGGTATTTCAGTAATGTTCCCGGTAAAGCTTTCTGCTTTTTCTTTTGGGATACTGTCAAGATTAAACACAATGCTTACGGGGATGTTCTGAGCCGAGCAGTTTGGAACGGTATATATTCTATCACCGTACTTTACGCTGTCCCATAGTTTTGTAGAGATCTGAGAATACATTTTGCTGCCCGGAAGACAGTCATTCAGTTCTTCAAAATATCCGGAAGCTATTATCTTTGTTACACTGTCAGGCCCGTTTTCGTTAAACCCGATAAACGCGATATCAGGTGAGCTTTCTTTCAACTCCTCCGAATAATTATCAAAATCCAGCTGCAGTATTTTCAGCCCGAAGCCGTATCCTTTTTCGGCTAACATCGAATTGAATTTTGCGATAGTATTATCGGGTATATCTATAAAATTCGGAACAGCATATTCTACATACCATTCATCAGGCTTTGAAGGAAGATCATCAATAGATACGTCAGGCTCGTTTTCGGATGAGTCCTCTGATGATGTTACCTCGGTAACGGGTTTGGTTCCTTTTTCCGGCTCAGATACTTCGCTTGAACAGGAGACCGAAAACAAACCTATAGCACATAATATTACGATAAGTATACTGCGTTTCATTTCATCACCTTTTATTTATTGTAGAACTTTATTCTGATAACCTTTGTGAGATCTCCGCTTTGAAAATCTTCTTTTTTAATATACCCTAATGCATAATCGTCCTCTGTATAATAGCTGACAAAGTACAAGCTGTCTGTTACAGCCGTAAAAGTCAAATAATCATCTTTATTATACGTCGCTGTTTCTTTCGTTTCATTTGTTTCAGGATCCCATACCGAATACTTATAACTGTCATAGTCGGAAACAATTATCCCTGTTTCATCTATTGTAAACCTGCAGTTGTTATACGTTTTATCTAACATTGATTGCTTGTTATCAGCCAATCTTATTGCTATCGGACATTTCTCCTTTACGACCGTATAGCCGTAGTCCATACACTCGCAGGAGCCGCTGCCGGTCCACAGCTGCGTTTCTTCTTTGGTCTTTACATCAAAGCATTTGATCTCTGTTCTGTTTATACTGTTTATATACTCTTCGAACTCTGCTGAAGCTGTATCCCATTTGCTGTAATCTATATCCTCGGCAAGATAGAAATACGAATAATACAGTTTATCACCTGACAAATAAACGTTTCTGATCTGACCTTGATAGCCTTCTTTCAAATCAGAGGTGATGATATCTCCGCTTGAAAGATCTATTATCGAAAAATATGACTGCGATTTTGTCAGATCTTCTCCTTTTTCGTCAAATGTATTGGAATATGCTACTGCTAAGCAATTATCATTGTAATAAGCTGCTGTAACAGACTGCGCATTTGTCAATTCGGCTATAACAGTCCGTTCTGTACCGTCTGTCTTGGCCTTGCACAAGGACTTGTGAAAAAAGCCGGCGTAATCATTGCTCTTTTGGTCGGGTGTGTATAAAAAGTATAAGCTGTTATCTATAACAGCAATACAGCTGGTATTGATTCCCGGGACATACCCGTCACAAGACGGCTCCGGACTAGACAGTGATAAGCCTTCATGCTTGCAGTTCGGCTTTGAGCATATAGGCGTACTCAGGCCGCTTATGAAATCATAATAATACAGAATGCTGTCATCATTCAATTCGACGGCTCCGTTATCGGTAAAGCTCATTTTGCCGGTAAAGTCCAAAGCCGTTCTGGGTTGTTTATCAGTGGATTCTTTGATTTTATTGGGTCGGTAGTCGCCCTTGCTTTCACCGAGCTTATACAACCCTATCGGCACTCCCACTGCGATCACCGCCGCCGCACCGAAGGCCGCTATCTTCGCACCTATACCAAGCCCCGCAACCTTTGCACCGACTGCCGCTGCCTTTATGTACCCCGCTTCCTCCGTCGTCCGCAGCAGCGCTTCCATAGGCACCGCCGCAAGCAGAGCGCCCTTCCCGAAGACCTTTTCCAAGCCCTTGCGGATACGCTTTTTCGCCTTATAAAGCTTCTGTGAGGCATTGTGTTCGTTGGTGCCGAGGGCCTTCGCCACCTCCGGGATCGTCTGCTCCTCGTAGTAATAGAGTATCACCGCCGAGCGCATATCGCGAGACAGGCTGTCGATGATCTCGCCGAGTTTGCGCTTCGTTTCGGCACTCACGGCGTAGTCCTCGGGCAGCATGACAGGCTCCCGCAGAGCTGC
>CACZPE010000269.1 GCA_902782875.1 uncultured Ruminococcus sp.
CGTATATATAGGGTATATTACAAAGTAGTTCGAGAAAACACTGAGCACAGCCATGCTGAGAGCTCCCACAAAAGAGCCTGCGATAGCAGTCTTTCTGCTCTTGTTGTGCTGATAAATGAGTCCTGCAGGCACTACGAATGCACAGCCGAGTATAAGATTTGAAAGCTCACCCACGCCGCCTGTTGTAGAACCATTTATAAGCAGATTCAACAGATTCTTGATAAGACACACACAAGCGCCCGAAAGCGGCCCGAGTGCAAACGACGCTATCAGAGCAGGCAGCTCCGAAAAGTCGAATTTGATGAACGACGGCATCACAGGAACACTGAAATCAAGGAACATAAGCACCGTAGCCATAGCTCCCATCATAGCCGTAACAGCCATCCATCTGATTTTTGATACTTCTCTCATTGCAGATTCCTCCATAAAATTAATATAAATGAGCAATCTGCTTCATCGCAAAAAAGCTGTCCCCGAATACGCATACGGGGACAGCAGGATATTCAGACACCCTGTTTCTTCCATCCGGACTATGACCGTCGGTATCGGAATCACACCGATTCATGCGCAAAGCGCTCGCAGACTATACTGCCGGTGAGGATTTTCACCTCGCCCCGAAACAAATTGCTTATTTTGTATTTTGATTTATCAGAACTTGACTTCTTCTTCCTCATCATCAAGGGAAACATCGAGTTCAAGCGGTTCGCCGCATGCAGGACATGTAAGGCTGCCCTCACTCAGTGTATCCTCATCAAGATATATCTCTTCGCCGCAGGTGGGACATATGACTTCATACATATCGTCACCGTCATCTTCGCCCTCAAACGAATCGTCATCGCATTCACCGCCGCATTTTCCGCAGCAGTCGGATGAATATACATCATCAGCGATAGCGCCCACTTCATCGTCAAGCTCGTCCGTTCTGTCAGACAGCTCGTCGATATCCCTGCCCATAGAATCAACAGCATGAGCCATATCATTGAGCAGCTCGGCGGTAAGGGTCACTATCTCATCATCAATGCCCTTGCCCTTGATAAGGCCGAGAAGATATGCGGACTTTTCCGAAAGTGAATTAAAGCTCATAAAATCTCACCCTTTCAGCACTGCGTTTTACGCTCTTTCCATGTACTCCCCTGTACGGGTATCTATACGGATCATGTCGCCCTCATTGATAAAGAGAGGAACCTTGATCTCAGCACCTGTCTCGAGAGTTGCAGGCTTGGTAGCGTTTGTAGCTGTATCGCCCTTGAAGCCGGGGTCTGTCTGTGTAACCTGGAGCTCAACAAAGTTGGGGGGCTCTACTGCAAATACCTTGCCCTTGTATGAACATACCTTGCAGATCATCTGCTCCTTAACGAACTTGAAGCTGTCACCGAGCTCGTTTGAGCTGATGGGTACCTGCTCATAGCTCTCGGGATCCATGAAATAATAGAGCTCTCCGTCGGAATAGGAGTATTCCATATCTCTTCTCTCAACAAAAGCTGTAGGGAATTTCGCAGAAGGGTTGTAGCTCTTTTCAACTACAGAACCTGTAATAACGTTCTTTACCTTTGTTCTTACAAAGGCTGCACCCTTTCCGGGCTTAACGTGCTGAAATTCAACTATCTGAAGAACGTTTCCGTCCTCCTCAAAGGTCATTCCGTTTCTGAAATCGCCGGCAGTAATCATAACTAACCTCCAAAAGATTTTATCCTATATATAATATCACAGTTTTCTGCAATTTGCAATAGTTTTATATGATTTTTCTCAAAACGCCACACTGAAAGCCGCAAAACAGCCGCTTTCTTGTTAAAATGGCTGTATTTTATCACTCATCCGCAGGAGGGAGCTGCTCCATTTTCAGAAGCTTGGATATGCCCTTTTCCTGCATCGTAACGCCGTAAAAGACATCCGCTTCCTCCATTGTGCCCCTACGGTGGGTTATGGTGATGAACTGTGTGGTATCCGTATAATTGTGAAGATACTGCGCATATCTTGATACATTCACATCATCGAGAGCCGCCTCTATCTCGTCGAGTATACAGAAAGGCGCAGGACGAACACGGAGTATCGCAAAATATATCGCTATCGCGACAAACGCCTGCTCACCGCCCGACAGGAGCGAAAGATTGCCTATTACCTTGCCCGGAGGCGCTACATTTATCTCTATGCCCGATTCAAGCACATTTTCGGGGTCTGTCAGCACAAGCTCCGCTCTGCCTCCCCCGAAAAGCTCGGTGAATATCTTCTTGAACAGCGTGTTTATCTCATTGAAGTTCTTCGTGAACCGCTCTTTCATTATAGCGGTATATTCATCTATAAGGCGGAGGAGCTCACGCTTCGACGCATTCACATCCGACAGCTGCTTTGAAAGCACCTCGTACTTCTCGGACATACTCTTATAGTCGTCAATAGCCTCAAGATTGATGCTGCCCAGAGCCCTGATGCGGTTTCTTACCGAAGAAAGCCTCTGATCGAGCTCCTTCTTGTCTATATCCTTTATCACAAGGGCTTCAGCCTCGGACGGATAGAGCTCATACTGCTCGGCCATCTCCGACAGTATCTTGTCACGCTCAGAGAAGGATGCATCCCTGTGTTCCTCGAGTCTGATCCTTTCGGAAGAAAGCGAGCTCTTCCTGTCATTGGCGCCCTTAAGCTCACGCCTGAGTTCGCCGTCTTTCTGCTCGCGCACCAGATTCTCGCGTTTCTTTTCTCCGATGCGCTGCTTTATCTCCTCAG
>CACZPE010000270.1 GCA_902782875.1 uncultured Ruminococcus sp.
ACGATACGGAGGATAATATAGTAAAGAGCCTGAATGAGTTTCAGCCCGCTATGCTGAGCGGATATCCTTCAAATCTTGCTCTGCTTGCGGATATAGACAGGCTGGATATACATCCCGATGTGGTCATCACAGGCGGAGAGCTGCTGACAGATGAGATACGAAAGAAGCTTACGGATAAATTCGGGTGCTATGTTCAGACCCACTATTCCTGTACGGAGGGCGGAGAGATCGCCTGTGAATGTGCGGAGCATCATCTTCATATCAATGAGGACTGGGTCATAGTTGAACCTGTGGATAAGGACAACAGACCTGTAGGATACGGCGAGCAGTCAGACAAGGTGCTGATAACCAATCTCTCGAACCGCATCATGCCGTTTATCCGTTACGAGCTTACAGACCGCATAATAGTTCACGATGAGAAATGCAGCTGCGGCAGGAGTACTCACTGGCTGGAGATAGAGGGCAGAACTGATGATATCCTGAGTGTCAAGGGCGTAAATATAGCACCTATGTCGCTTTACAAGGTACTTGAGGAGGTAAGCTCGATACGCAGGTTTCAGCTTGTGCAGAGAGCAGATGACAGAATGGAGCTGAGAATAGTATCGGATGATCCCGATGCGGCTTTTGAGCAGGCAAGGCACGATCTGACCGTATTCTTTGAGAGCAGGGGCATAGAGGGCACAGAGATATATCTTTCCTCGGAGAAGCCGCAGGCACACAGGGTAAGCGGAAAGTTCAAGCATATATACAAGGATTTTTCACAGTAACATAAATCCCCATCCGATAACGGATGGGGATATTTTTGCAGATACGCACTGTATCCTGTTATTATCAGAGTGATTTCAGCTTCTTTTCAAGCTCTTCCTTTATAACCTTGGGAGTTGCAGCGCCTCTGAGTTCCTTGCTGCACTGGCCCATGAGGAAGCCGAATACCTTTACATCACCGCTCTTGTACTGGTTTACAGCCTTTTCATTGTTTGCGATGACCTGATCGATGACTTCAAGCACTCTGCCTGTATCGCTTACGATGAGCATACCTCTGGTCTTTGCGATATTTTCGGGATCTCCGCCGTTTTCAGCCATCTCGCGGAATATCTCCTTGGCATCGTTCTTGGTGACCTTTTCGGTATCTGACATCTCAACGAGCTTTGCAACCTCTGATGCGGTGAAAGCAGGCTTGTCGATATCGATCTCGCCGAGATTGATACGGCGCATGATCTCGCCGTTTATGAAGTTTACAAGGGACTTGGGGTTGTTGTAGTGTGTGAGGCATTCCTCAAAGAGATCGGAGATCTTCTTGGTATTTACAATGACCTTTGCTTCCTTTTCGGGAATACCGAAGCCGATGTATTTTGCAAGTCTCTCCTTGGGCATTTCGGGAAGCTCGGCCCTGATCCTTTCAAGATCCTCATCACGCAGATTTACCTGCTTGATATCGGGATCGGGGAAGTACTTGTAGTCGTGAGCGTCTTCCTTTGAACGCATGGCCTTTGTCTCGCCCTTGTTCGCATCGAAACGCCTTGTCTCCTGTACTACTTCTCCGCCTCTGTCAAGTATCATAGCCTGGCGCTTTATCTCGTACTCTATTGTGCGGTATATGGACTTGAGAGAGTTTACGTTCTTGATCTCGGCTCTTGTGCCGAACTCGGTAGCATCCTTTCTCATAAGGGATACGTTTACGTCCGCACGGATAGAGCCTTCCTCCATCTTACAGTCAGATACGCCTGCGTACTGGAGAAGGAGGGCTATTGTCTCAACGAGAGTCCTTGCCTCCTCGGGGGAGCGCATATCGGGCTCTGTAACTATCTCAACAAGGGGTACTCCGCAGCGGTTGTAGTCGCAGAGAGATACGCCGTTGAGATCGTCATGTATGAGCTTGCCGGCATCTTCTTCAAGATGGATATGGTTTATACGGATGGTCTTGCTCTTCTTCTCGCCGTTCTCCTCGTACTCGATGGGTACTGCGCCTGCAAGGCATATGGGGAGATTGAGCTCGGATATCTGGTATGCCTTGGGAAGGTCGGGATAGAAGTAGTTCTTTCTGTCCCATACGGAGAATTTGTTTATCTCACAGCCGAGAGCGTATCCTGCCTTTATGGCGAATTCAACAGCACGCTGGTTTATTATGGGCAGTGTGCCGGGCATACCGGAGCATACAGGGCAGCAGCGGGTGTTTCTTTCACCGCCGAATTCGGCAGAGCAGGTGCAGAAGACCTTGGAATTGGTCAGCAGCTCTGAATGTATTTCAAGACCGATAACGGGTATATAATCTGATACAGCCATTGTGTAACCTCCTTAAAGTGACGCACCGATGCGTGTGAACTGCTTTTCAAATGCGTCTGCCGCTCCGATTATGGTCGTTTCATCCCACATCTTGCCGACTATGGACATACCTATGGGCATGCCGTTTCCGTCATAGCCGCAGGTGGTCGAGAGCGCAGGCAGGGAGGCGATATTGACAGTAACTGTGCAGAAATCAGCCAGATACATCTTCTTGGGATCGCTTATGTTCTCGTTTATGCCGTATGCAACGCTGGGAGCGGTGGGTGTGATGATAAGATCGCATTTGCCGAATATATCCGCATATTCCTCTCTTATCTTCTGCTTGAGGCCCATAGCCTTGCCGTAGTATGCATCATAGTAGCCCGAGGAAAGAGCATAGTTGCCGAGGAGTATTCTTCTCTTTACCTCGTCGCCGAAGCCTTCGCTTCTGGATGCGATGATAAGATCGTTGTAGCTGCCTGCAACATCCGCTCTGTGGCCGTACTTTATGCCGTCATAGCGGGAAAGGTTGGAGGATGCCTCAGCAGAAGCGATGAGGTAGTATGCAGCGATGGCATACTTGAGGGAAGGCATCGAAGCTTCGATTATCTCAGCACCCATAGCCTTGTAGGTATCAACAGCCGCAAGAACGGACTTTCTTACCTCATCATCAACGCCCTCCGCGAAGAATTCTGATACAACAGCGATCTTAACGCCCTTCATGCTCATGCCTATCTTTGAGGTATAGTCATCAACAGGCAGTCTGGAGGATGTGCCGTCGTGGAAATCATAGCCGGATATAGCATTGAGTATGATTCCGCAGTCCTCAGCGCTTCTTGCCACAGGGCCTATCTGGTCGAGGGAGCTTGCGAATGCTACAAGACCGTAGCGGGATACTCTGCCGTAGGTGGGCTTGATGCCTGTAACACCGCAGAAAGCAGCAGGCTGTCTTATGGAACCGCCCGTATCAGAGCCGAGAGATGCGGCGCAGAGATCAGCGCCGACTGCAGCAGCCGATCCGCCCGAGGAACCGCCGGGTACACGGGTCAGGTCATAGGGGTTCTTTGTCTTTGCAAATGCAGAGGTCTGTGTGGAGCCGCCCATGGCAAATTCATCCATGGATGTCTTGCCGAGCATAACTATGCCTTCATTCTCAAGCTTGTCCATAACAGTTGCGTTATAGGGAGGAATGAAGTTTTCGAGCATTCTTGATGCGCAGGTGGTCTTTATGCCCTCTGTGCAAATATTATCCTTTATGGCAAGGGGGATACCGCAAAGGGGAGTGCTCTCGCCTGCGTTTATCTTCTCCTGTGCCTTGTCAGCTGCTGACAGAGCGGTCTCGGGAGTTACTGTGATATAGCTCTCTACCTTACTGTCGATTTTCTCTATCCTGTCAAGATAAGCTTGTGTAAGCTCTCTTGCTGATATTTCCTTCTTGTCGAGCTTTTCTCTGAGGCTCTTTACTGTAAGTTCAACCATCTTCACAACTCCTTTATTCTACTACCTTGGGAACTACAAAGCAGTTTTCCTGATTTACTGCGTTCTGCAGGAGCTTTTCCGTTGCGAGGGAGGGCATAGCCTCATCAGCGCGCAGATCCTCAAGATAGACGTTGTGATTGTCCTTGTAGGGGTCATAGGTTATGTCGATATCCTTTATGGTATCCATTATCTCGATTATGCTTGTCATATCCTTTACGGCCTGTTCGAGCTCCTCATCGGTGAATTCGAGCTTTGCGAGCTTGGCCAGATATTTTACCATATCAAGCTCCATAAAAGTCACTCCTTTGTATAATATTAGAACAACAGCATTTATTATAGCATATATTCGGGATTTTGTCTACTGTTTTGTGTTAACTTGTGAGAAAAAAGTTTTGGCATCATGCTGTACCAATCGTTTTGAATATGATATACGCATATACATATAGAAATATTGCCCTTGGGCGTGTTAAAGTGCTCAGGGGCATTGAGTTTATAGTGCGTTATAAAGCTGAAAAAAACATCCTACATCTTAACTTTCTCAAATACAGTCTGAATATCTTCCTTTGCTCCTTCAAATCTGGGCCAGGCATCTATTCCGTCATTCCTTTTTCTCGGGATAATGTGAATATGGAAATGGGGTACCGACTGCCCGGCACTTTCATCACTGGCATTAAGCAGATTAACGCCTTCGTATCCGCAATGTTCCGTCAAATGATTCGATACAGTTTTAACTGTCTTCATGACAGCACATATCGTATCTTCATCGCAATCCAAAACATTTTTGAAATGATTCTTCGGAACGATCAGAATGTGGCCGTCCACATCTTTTGCAATATCCATAAACGCAAGTGTAAGCTTATCTTCGTATACTTTCATACAGGGAATCTCCCCCGATGCGATCTTGCAGAAAATACATTCATCCATATTAATAACCCCTTTGCATACTTCGGTTTACATTAATACCAATTATAGCACAACACTCTTATACTGTCAATAATACGCCATAGCGCTTCTGACCTGGATCACTACTCTTTAATCAGCCCTTCGGGCCTTTGAATATTAAAATATTATTAGAACGATTAGAATACAGTTAGAAAACAGGCCGTTTTGTTGACACAGGCAGGGGTATGTTATATAATATATCCTGATATTATATGGTATATAGGGGGATTTTATGAAAAAGGGGTTTATTTCTCTGTGGGTGGTCTTTGTACTGCTGATACTCGCAAAGCTTTCCGGCAGCAGCAATCTGCCGGGACTCATCGCACTGATATGGTCGGGAGCGCTGTCGGTCTTTCTGATTATAAAAAACGGGCTTCCGTCAAAGAAGGGGATAATTGTATCTGCTGTGCTCACAGCGCTTGTGTTCCTTTCGGGACTTACAAGGGATCTCAGCAACGGTACGGTGATATTCACAGTGCTGACGCTGCTTTCGTCTCTTGCGGTCATATCTGTGGGTGAGAAGACAGAGGGAGTAAAGCTCATACGCTCCGCTGACGCAAAGAGCATACTGATATCCGTGCTTATCGGAACGGCTGTGGCAGTGCCTCTCATTATTATAAACACGCTGCTCAATACAGAAGGTACTATGGCTCCGGATATCAGCCTGATGAAGATATTCTGGGCAGTAAAGCCGGGCATATCGGAGGATATGGCTATGCGAGCGGTGTTCATGGCATTCTGCGTGTATCTGACAAAGAATAATATGACAAAGGCTCAGACCATCACAATGTATATAATGATGTCACTGCCTCACGGGCTTATGCACGATATGAATATCTTCTCCTGCGTTTTGGCAAGTATCATATTCGGCCTGCCGTTCTCATTGCTTCAGAGAAAGCGTGATATCACATCGGCCATGACCGCGCATTTCCTGGTGGATGCGGTAAGATTTATCATATTCGGCGGATAAGGCTGCGGACTTTCTCATACAAAAATGCTAACAGGCATACATTAGGTATCGGTCTTGACATATCGAAAAAAATCGGGTATTATATTAGGGGAACCTTTATAGTACTATGCACGGAAAGGGGACAACAGTATAAATGAATTTTTCTGTCGGCGATATACTCAGCATAGATTCTGAAGGGTACAGAGTCATAGGAAAGATACACTATGACGATCTGTACAACAACAGTTCCTGGGATGAGTACCGTGTGATCCGCCTTGATGACAACAGTGAGGCATGGCTCAGCGTTGACGATACATACAGGGAGTATTCCATCTCGCGTATGGTGCGTACAGTCAACAAGAACGGCTATCACGAAGTGGACAGGGGCCGTCAGTGTGTAGGATATGCCACGGGCTCGGTCGATGTAGAGCGGGGAGATACCGC
>CACZPE010000271.1 GCA_902782875.1 uncultured Ruminococcus sp.
AGCACGTAGGCAATTTCCCCGGAGTTACCGTAGACCGCAAGGACGGCGTCATAAAGGGCTATCCCGATACCAAGGTAACAGACCTTCCGGGTATATACTCCATGTCTCCCTACAGTCCCGAGGAGATAGTGTCAAGGCAGTTCGTGCTCGATGAGAAGCCGATGGCGATAATAAATATCGTTGATGCGACCAATATAGAAAGAAATCTGTATCTGACCATGCAGCTCATAGAGATGGATGTGCCTATGGTAGTGGCTCTGAATATGATGGACGAGCTTACAGGCAACGGCGGAAGCGTGAATATAAACGCTATGGAATCTCTCCTGGGCGTGCCTGTTGTGCCTGTATCCGCAGCGCTCAACAAGGGCGTTGACGAGCTTGTGGAGCACGCGGTGCATATCGCAAGGTACGCAGAGCGGCCCATGCGTCAGGACCTCTGTGACAAGGAGCGTCACGGCGGTGCTGTACACAGATGCCTGCACGGTATGATACACCTTATCGAGGATAACGCGAAAAGTGCGGGTCTGCCGGTAAGATTTGCCGCAAGCAAGCTTGCAGAGGGGGATAAGCTGATCGAGGAGCAGCTGGGGCTTGATGAGGGCCAGAAAAACGTGCTCGAACAGATGATATCCCAGATGGAGCGCGAGCGCGGTCTTGACCGCAGCGCCGCCATAGCGGATATGCGCTTTGACTTTATCTCCAAGGTGTGCGCAAAATGCGTGAAAAAGCCGAGGGAGAGCAAGGAGAGCATACGCAGCCGCAATATCGACAAGGTACTCACAGGCAGATATACGGCAATACCGCTTTTTATACTGATAATGGCGGCGGTGTTCTTCCTCACCTTCAATGTGATAGGAGCATTCCTGCAGGGACTTCTTGAAAAGGGCGTGGGAGCGGTCACGGGCCTCGTGGACGGTGTACTCACGGATATGGGCATCAACGAAGCGATACACAGCCTTATCATAGACGGCATATTTGAAGGCGTGGGCGGAGTGCTCAGCTTTCTGCCGATAATCGTTACACTATTTTTCTTCCTGTCTCTGCTCGAGGACAGCGGATATATCGCAAGAGTGGCTTTCTTTATGGACAAGCCCCTGCGTAAGATAGGCCTTTCGGGCCGCAGTATAGTGCCTATGCTCATAGGCTTCGGATGCACCGTCCCCGCGGTCATGGCCACAAGGACGCTGCCGAGTGAGCGCGACAGAAAAATGACTATACTGCTCACTCCCTTTATGAGCTGTACCGCAAAACTGCCGATATACGGCTTTTTCGTGGATGCGTTCTTTCCGCATTACGGCTGGCTCATAATGACAGGACTGTATTTTCTCGGCATAGTCATCGGAATACTGACTTCTGTACTCTACAAGAAGACCATATTCAGGGGAGAGGCGGTGCCTTTTGTTATGGAGCTGCCGAATTACCGTATGCCCGGTGCAAGGAACGTATTCATGCTGCTGAAGGAGAAGTCAAAGGACTTCCTGCAGAGAGCATTCACGGTGATACTTGTGGCTACTGTGGTGATATGGTTCTTGAAGAGCTTTGATATGCGCTTCAATCTTGTTTCGGAGAATTCCGACAGCAGTATGCTCGCTGCTGTGGCGGGCGTATTCGTGCCGCTGTTCAGGCCCCTCGGTCTGGGCGACTGGAGAATATGCGTTTCGTTCATAAGCGGATTTCTTGCCAAGGAGAGCGTGGTATCCACACTTGAGGTGCTTTTTGCGGACGGCATAGGTTCTGCCCTGTCTGCATCCTCTGCGGCGGCGATGCTTGTGTTCAGCCTGCTGTATACTCCCTGTGTGGCGGCAGTCGCTGCCGTTAGACGGGAGCTGGGCGGAAAATGGGCGGTATCGGTAGTGGTGATGCAGTGTCTGATCGCCTGGGCGGCGGCATTCATAATAAGGATGATACTTGTCGCTGCGGGTATGTGAGGCTGATGATATGATATTTCTGGATATAGTGCTTATTATACTCATAGCCGCTGCTGTCACAGGCGCGGTGATAAGCATAGTAAAGCAGAGAAAAAGCGGCAGCCGCTGCGGTTACTGCGGCGGCTGCAGTGCCTGCGGCGGAAAATGCCCGTCGGGAAGATTAAAAACAGATGAAAAACTCTGATTATCCTTGATTTTATTGATGTATAGTGATATAATCAAGACAGTGATGTCCGTCTGTACCGGGGACACGTCCTACGGATGGTGGCAGCCCTGACTGTCTCCGCTTCGGCGGCAGCAGAGCGTATATCGCTGTATAACAGGCCGTTACGGCCATACATAAGGAGAATATATATGCATATCCTGCTCGATATCGTGCTTCTTGTAGTCGGCTTCGTGCTGCTCATCAAGGGCGCTGATTTCTTTGTTGACGGCGCATCGTCGCTGGCTAAGAAGCTTAAAGTACCGTCCCTTATAGTAGGACTTACGATCGTTGCAATGGGTACGAGCGCACCTGAGCTCGCAGTCAGCGTATCATCGGCAATAAAAGGCAGCAATGCCCTTGCGGTGAGCAATGTCATAGGTTCAAACCTCTTCAATCTTCTGATAGTACTCGGCGTATGCTCGGTGATAAGACCCACATCCGTTGCGGAGGACGTTATAAAGAAGGACTATCCCATATCCCTCGGAGCAGCGCTTCTGTTCGTGATATTCATATTCGACGGCACTGTGAGCAGACTTGAGGGCGCTATACTCCTTGCCTGCCTTATTGCATACATCATAGGCTCCATAATCGCGGCAAAGAAGAATATCAACAGCGATGAAAAGGGCCCCGACAACTTTATATGGTGGAAATGCGCACTCTGCATATTCGGCGGTGCCGCAGGCATAGTAATCGGCGGCGACCTTGTAGTTGACCATGCACAGAATATCGCCCTTGCCGCCGGCATGAGCGAAGCTCTTGTAGGACTTACGATATGTGCGGTGGGCACATCCCTTCCCGAGCTTGTCACATCCCTTACCGCCGCCAAGAAGGGCGAGAACGATATGGCAGTCGGCAATGTTGTGGGATCAAATCTTTTCAATATCCTGGGCATACTCGGCGTATCGGGTATCATCAGTCCTATCGCCCTCGGCAGCGGTGCGGCTGATTCCCGCTTTGACAGCTTCATCCTCGCAGGTGCGGCACTTCTTGCGTATATCTGCTGTGTTACCGGCAGGAAGATATCGAGAGTGCAGGGCGGTGTGATGGCGGCTGCATATGTGGCATATATGGCATTTGCGATAATGAGAAACTACGGTATTATAGGCGGTGTGTGATGTTATCGGTCATTCTTCCGGCGTATAATGAAGAAAAGAATATATCTGCAGCGGCTGAATGCATATCACAGCTTCTGTCCTCTGAGAATATCGACTGTGAGATAGTATTTATAGATGACGGCTCAAAGGACGGCACATGGAGCGAGATAAAGGCCGCCTGCAAAAAATACCCCTGCGTCAGGGGACGACATTTTTCGCGCAATTTCGGCAAGGAAGCGGCTATGTTCGCAGGTCTTGAGAGCGTGAGAGGCGACTGCGCCGTTGTGCTTGACAGTGATCTGCAGCATCCGCCCGAGAAGATAGTGGAGATGTACAGACTCTGGGAACAGGGCTATGAGGTCATAGAGGGCATAAAGGACGACAGAGGCTCGGAAAGCGCGATGCACCGCTTTGCGGCAGACACATTCTACGGGCTTATGAGCAAGGCTACTAAGATCGATATGTCCTCGTCATCTGACTTCAAGCTGCTTGACAGAAAGGTCATCGACGCGCTCAATGCAATGCCCGAAAAGCATGTATTCTTCCGCGCCCTTTCTTTCTGGGTGGGCTTTAAGCGCACCGAGGTGAAATACAGTGTCCGTGAGCGCGTGGCAGGGGAGAGCAAGTGGTCCACAAGATCGCTGATAAAGTACGCGATAAACAATATAGCTTCTTTTTCGGCAGCACCCCTGCATCTGATAACGATACTCGGATATATCATGCTTGCGGTCAGTGTGGTTTTCGGTGTGATATCCCTTGTGCAGAAATTCATGCACGTAGCGCAGGAGGGCTTCACAACGGTGAATATACTCCTGCTTTTCTCAGCAAGCGTGATCATGATAAGCCTTGGCATAATAGGCTTCTATATAGAAAGGATATATGATGAGATAAAGGGCAGACCGCGCTATATAGTAGCGGAGGAATGCGGCGATGATCCCGTCAGGTAAAGAATATGGACTGGAAAGACAATCTGATAAAGATAGCTCCCTATGTGGCAGGCGAACAGCCTGACAAAAAGGATTTCATAAAGCTCAATGCGAATGAGAACCCCTATCCGCCTGCTCCGGGCGTGATAAAGGCCATAGGGGAATTCAGGGCTGAGGGGCTGAAGAAGTATCCCGATGCCAATGCAAGACCGCTTATGAAGGCGATTGCAGATGACCTTGGCGTTGATGCAGACGATATATTCGTCGGCAACGGCTCTGATGATGTGCTGGCACTTTCGTTCCGTGCGTTCTTCAACTCGGACAGACAGATAGTATTCCCGGATATAACCTACTCGTTCTATCCTGTATGGTGTGAGATGCTGGGCATCCCTTACAGAACGATACCCGTTGATGAGAATTTTCAGATAAATGCGGCCGACTACAGCTGTGAAAACGGCGGCGTAGTCATCGCAAATCCCAATGCTCCCACAAGTATCGGCAGAGATCTTGACTTCATGAGACAGATACTCGATGCAAATCCCGGAAGCGTTGTGATATCCGATGAGGCATACGTAGATTTCGGCGGCATATCCGCACTGCCTCTCTTAAAGGAATACGAGAATCTGATAGTTATACGCACATTCTCAAAATCCCGCTCTATGGCAGGCATGAGAATAGG
>CACZPE010000272.1 GCA_902782875.1 uncultured Ruminococcus sp.
GGAGTCAAAAAGCCGCTGCAGGCCGCGCCTGCCCGCCCATATCATGTGCATTACAAAATGAAATGGGGTATAAGCAATAATATAAATTATGATGATAATATGGAGTCAAAAAGCCGCTGCAGGCCGCGCCTGCCATTTAAGGACTGTTTAATAATTTCTGTGATATCATAGGATCAACGAAAGGAAGTGGAGCAGTTGTATCTGACGATACTGAAAAAGGATCTCATGAGAAAAAAGACCATGAATCTTATCATACTGTTGTTTGTGATACTGTCATCGATGTTCTTCGCATCGGGCGTGAACAATATATTCTCGATAGCAACGGGACTGGACCGTTATCTTGATATGGCAGGACTGGGCGATTATATAGCGCTTGTGGGTGAGACTGACGGAACATCACCTATGGAGGACAGCCTGAGAGGATCAGACAGCGTGACGGGCTGGAGAAAGGAAAGACTGATCACCGTCAATGCGGAAAATGTAAAGGTCAACGGAGCAAAGATGAAAGGTTTTTCAAATACGGGAATGGTGCTCTCACCCGATAAGGATATCTTCCGGTATTTTGACAGCAATAACGAGATAATCGAATCCGTTCCGGACGGTAAGGTGTATGTGACAAATTCCGTTGCGGTCAGGGCAGGACTTCATGCCGGGGATGAGATAACGATAGAGACAGACGGAGCAAGCCCTTCCTTCGTGTTTGGCGGAGTGTGCAAGGATGCTGCTATGGGCTCGGATATGATGGATAATCCCCGTTTCCTTATAAGTCAAAACACCTTTGATGAAATGATGTCTGATGATGAGACAAAGATATTCGCCCACTCGATGTATTATATAGACTCGACAGACTACAGCGCGGTCAATAAGCTTATCGCCGATACGGACGCGGTGAGATTCTCGGCTTCACGCGCGGAGCTGAAGACCTCATATATAGTGAATATGCTGATCGCGGGCGTTATAATGGCAGTGAGCATCTGCCTTATCGTGATCGCATTCGTGGTGCTGAGATTCACGATAGTATTCAGCATAACGGAGGAGTTCCGCGAGATAGGCGTTATGAAGGCCGTGGGACTGAAAAACAGATCCATACGAGCACTCTATCTGGTAAAATATCTCGGCCTTTCGGTCATAGGTGCTGCGGTCGGATTTGCGGCGGCATTCCCCTTCGGTGATCTGCTGATGAGCTCGGTGAGCGGGAATATGATAATCAGCAACGATCATGAGATACTGATAAACGCCCTGTGCTGTGCTGCAGTGATACTTATAATACTTCTTTTCTGCTGGAGCTGTACCGCAAGCATAAAGAAGCTCTCGCCGATAGATGCAGTGCGCAGCGGCCAGACAGGAGAACGCTTCAGGAAGCACGGCGCGATCGCACTGAGCAGAAGCAGACTGGGAGCGAATTCATTTCTCTCTCTCAATGATGTGATGAGCTCACCCAAACAGACAGCTCTGCTCACCGCGGTGTTCACTCTGTCCGCTCTGCTGGTAATGATACTTTCAAATACAGCGGCGACTCTTTCGGGAGACGGACTGATATATCTTCTGGGTGTTACCGAAAGCGACATATACTTTGTGGATTATGAGCCCGTCAGCGAAATAATCGGCGGAAAAAAGACAATAGCCGAGGCAAATGAAGATGTGCGCAGAACACTGGAGGAAAACGGTCTGTATGCAACGGTGCATAACGAAGCGAGAATATCCGCACTTCTGAAACACGGTGATGCCACATCCTCTGCTACATTCATGTGGTGTGCCGATACAGATTCGGAGGATTACTACTACAATGAGGGCAGCGCGCCGAGATACAGCGATGAGATAGCAGTTACATATGATGTGGCAAAGGACCTGGGCGCAGGCATAGGAGATACCGTTGAGGTAAACCTTAACGGCAGCACAGGGGAATATGTGATAACTGCACTCTATGATTCGTTCAACGGTCTGGGACGGTGCGGAAAATTCCACGAGAGCTTCAGCTTTCCCGAGACATCCGTATCAACGCTTATGGCATTTCAGATAGATTTTGATGATGCGCCGAATGATGCCGTGATAAATGAGCGTATCGCTAAAATGAAGGATATTTTCGGATCGGAAACGATATACGACAAGGCGGGATTTGTAAATGACTGCACAAAGGCGGCCGATACTGTCACAGGAGTAAAAAATCTCACCCTTATAGTTTCGCTGATAATAATGATACTTATCACTGTTCTTATAGAAAGATCATTCATCGCAAAGGAACGCGCGGAGATAGCTCTTCTCAAGGCACTCGGATTCAGGAGCGGATCCGTGATACACATACATATACTGCGGTTTGTGATAATATCGGCCATATCCCTTGCGGCAGCAGCTTTGCTCAGCATACCCGCAACAAAGCTGACGATGGATCCGATATTTGCCATGATGGGCGCATCAAGCGGAATGACATACAACATCGATATCAGGGAAACATTTCTGATATTCCCCGCACTCATTTTTGCATCGGTCACTGCAGGAGCATTTTTTACATCGCTGTACACGAAGACCGTAAAAGCATCAGATACTGCTGATATAGAATAAGGAGCAACCTCTAATGAAAAGAAACAACGTTATAATAAACAGCCTTATAATATTCATCCTCTGCCTTGCCGTTCATACTGCGGAGGTGCTGTTCATCAGAACAGATGAGACTTTCTTTGCAGAGTGCTTTATCAATAAGGTGTTCGGCATAATCGTACTGTTTGTCACACTCGGGATACTCAGGATGAAATGGCGCGATATCGGCTTTAAGGCTGAGGAATTTGCGGTAAATGTGCTCAAGGGCTTCGGGATATGTGCGGCAAGCTACGGCGTGGCATTCATTGCAGAATTCATCGTGCTAAATATGCAGGGTGCTCCCGCGCATATGGAATTCTATGTGACGGGCTTTTCCCTCACGGGCAGCGTGGTTAAGAATACGGGCATCGGTTTCGTGCTTATGTGCATATTCTTCAACATCATAAACGTATGGATGGAGGAAGGCCTTTTCAGAGGATTCTACATCACCTATATGTCAGAGCAGCTCACAAAGAAAAAGGCACTTTACATATCTGCTCTGCTTTTCGGTCTGTGGCATATCGTGACCCCTGTGAGAAGCCTTATCGACGGCACGATGACAGTCGGCACCTTTGCTGTAATGACTGTGGGATATGTGATACTCTCATTCCTCATGGGCGTGAAGTGGGGTCTGCTCTTCCAGCATTCGGGCAATATCTGGATAGGCATGGCAGACCATTTCTTCAATAACTGCGTGGTGACAAACCTGCTTCATGTAGTGACAGAGAACGGCGCGGACGAGATGCAGATAGTACGCGTGATGACAGGCGAGCTGCTGTCGTTCATAGCTGTTGCGGTGTATACAAAGATAAAGGAGAAAAAGGAATGAAAGCTGTACTTGAGGTAAAGGATCTTTGCAAGACATATATAGTAAACAAGCGTCAGAACCATGTTCTGTGCAATGTGGGACTGACCGTGAACGAGGGCGAGATGGTGGCGGTAATGGGGCCGTCGGGCTCGGGAAAATCCACCCTTCTCTATACCGTATCGGGTATGGACAGGATGACCGCGGGGAGTGTGGAATTCTGCGGTAAGGACATAGGCGCCATGAACGAGAACGAGCTTGCGAAAATGCGCCTTGATGATATGGGATTTATATTCCAGCAGATGTATATGATGAAAAATCTTACCGTGCTCGACAATATCATACTCCCTGCGGTGAAATCCGACAAGAATAAGGAGAGCAGAAAGGAGACTGCCGAAAGGGGCAGGGCGCTTATGAGAAAGCTGGGTATCGGTGATATCGCTGACAATGATATCTCCGAGGTATCGGGCGGACAGCTGCAGAGAGCGTGCATATGCCGCAGCCTGATGAATGATCCGAAGATGATATTCGGGGATGAGCCCACGGGTGCCCTTAACCGCACAGCATCCGAAGAGGTCATGGATGAGCTTATAAAGCTCAACGATGACGGCACCACGATGATGCTCGTCACACATGATGCAAAGGTCGCGGCTAAATGTACAAGGGTGCTTTTTATTGTCGACGGTAATATAAAGGGAGAATACGCTATCGACAGAAAGCTCCCTCTGCGTGACAGAGAGCGTGATGTCAACAACTGGCTGCTTGAAATGGGCTGGTGATGACTGTCAGATATACATATAATCGTAATACTACAACGTTGAATTATATAAAAAGGATGTGATAAAATGGAAATGCTGCGGGTTAACGAATATTAACCCGAAAGAACAGAATGAAGGAGATATTTATGAGATACAACAGGATGATGGCGCTGCTTGCGGCGGCTGTGCTTTGTGTAAGTACATCTGCACCTGTCTTTGCCGAGGACGAGGCGGTCCAGACCGAGGCTGCAGGGCAGATGAGCGAAGAATACGGATCAGATGCCGACGGCAGTACAGAGGATACAGAAGAGTCTGCTGAGTCCGGAGAACAGGATGTACAGGAAACAGCGCAGGAGGATACTGACGGAGATGAGGAAATACTGACGGATGAAGAACAGGCTGACGACACGGCTGATACCTCTGAAAGTGAGGATATCGCTGATATAGAGCCTGCTGTGGATACCGACATAAGCAGCGGGGAAACATCTGATGCTTCCGAAGAAGCGGCGGCAGAAACAGCGGATATCGCAGAAGATGAGACAATACAGACAGAAGAAACAGAAAACTCTGCAGGCGACGATGCAGAAAATACAGATGAAAACGACGGTGAAGAGACCGCAGAGGAAGAGCTTGATCTGTACGCCGCCTGGTATACATGGGATTCTTCAAACGGCGTGCTGACGATCAGAGGTCAGCTTCCCGATACGTATCTTACGGACAGCGTTGTTACACACGGTCTTGCGGATCAGGTGAATATAAACAACAGAAAGGTAAAGAAGCTGGTGATAACTCCCGGCACAAAGACAGGAAAAAAAGCAGACTATATGTTCTTCGGCATGAATAATCTTGTTGCGATAGAAGGACTGGCAAATCTTGATACCTCAGGAGCGACATCCATGGTGAATATGTTCGGCGGGTGCAGTTCGCTTGTATCACTTGATCTGCGCAGCTTTGACACATCCCGTGTTTCGGATATGTCGCACATGTTCTCGGGATGTTCATCATTAACTGCGGTCAATGTCTCGGGTTTCAGGACTTCATATGTCAACGATATGAGTGGCATGTTCAGAAGCTGCAGTGCCTTGAAGTCCGTTGATCTTTCGCGCTTTGATACCTCGAACGTTACGGATATGAGCCAAATGTTTGAAGAATGCACGTCTCTTTCAGCTCTTGATCTTTCGCACTTTGACACATCAAATGTATCAGACATGTGCAGTATGTTTGAAGACTGCGGAGCAAAGTATATAAATGTCTCCGGCTTTGATACCTCAAACGTTATAAGCATGACGAAAATGTTCAGGAACTGCAGTTCGCTTACCTCTCTTGATCTGTCGGGTTTTGACACCGGCATGACTGGATTTATGAGCAGCATGTTCTGCAAATGCAGCTCTCTCACCTCTCTTGATCTTTCAAAGTTTGACACAAGCGGTGTCAGCTATGCTGAATATATGTTCTACGGATGCACATCCCTCAGAAAGATATACGTGTCCGAAAAATGGACCACAGAGGGTATATGCGGTGCAAAGGGCGAGAATATGTTCTGTGACTGCAGAGTGCTCACCGGCGGAAAAGGCACTGTATACAACAGCAGCAGAGTAGGCGGGGAGTATGCACATATAGACGGCGGTGCATCACGTCCGGGATATCTCACTTCAAAGATCACTCCGCCTGCAAAGCCCTCATTCACGGTGAATGCAGGCAGCAGAAAGGCAATTGTGCAGTGGAACGGACAGGGCGATGTTTCATACAGGGTATACCGCTATGAGAACAACAGATTCAAATTCCTTACCGAAACAAACGGTACAGGCTATACCGACACAGGTCTTGTAAACGGCAGAAAGTACGGCTATCTTGTCAGGGCATTCAGCCGCGATGTGGGTTCGGAATATACCACATCCGATATAAAGTATGTCACACCCAATGCAGCAGCACCTGCAAAACCGACATTTACGCTGACCGCATCCAACGGACAGGTGACTGTGAAGTGGAATGCCGTGAACAGGGCAGACTGCTATAGGGTATACCGCTATGAGAACGGTGCGTATAAATTCCTCAGAGAGACCGCCGATACGGGCTATACAGATACAGGCCTTACAAACGGCAGAAAATATGGCTATCTTGTCAGGGCTTTCAACGCCGGTACCGGTTCTGCATATACCTCAGCAGATATAAAGTATGCGCTGCCCACCACGGCAGTGCCTGCAAAGCCGTCGTTCACTGCAGCGTCAGCTACGTCAAAGGCCACCGTAAAATGGAACTCAGTGAGCGGTGCGACATCCTACAGGGTATACCGTTATGAGAACGGCGCATACAAGCTCCTGAAAGAGACAACAGGCACGGGCTATACCGATACAGGGCTTAAGAACGGCGTGAAATACGGCTATCTTGTAAGGGCGTTCAGGGGCAATGCAGGATCAGGATATACAAATTCCGATATCAGGTATGCAATACCCGTTGCAAAGCCGAATGTACGGGTGTATGAAGGTGACCGGAGCGTGACTTTAACATGGTCGATGACAAAAGGTGCATCTACCTACAGGATATACCGCTATGAGAACGGCACATATAAGTTTATCCGGAAGACCGACAGTGCGACCTATGTTGCAAACGGGCTTGAAAACGGAAAGGAATACGGCTTCCTCATAAGGGCGTTCAACAGCAAAGGCGGTTCGTCCTATACGGCTAATGATGTATGCTACGCAACGCCGGTCAAGCATTAAAATCGCATTATAATCGGGTTATAGTACGTTTATAATCTGATTAAACCGATTGATATCATGCTTCTTATATGATAAACTTAGACTGTCATATAAGAAGCATTCTTTATGGCATAATCTGATCATGGATCAGAATAAATAAAATCTGGTACAAGGAGGAGCATGAAAATGCACAGAAAAATCATTTCACTGATCGCAGCGGTAACGGTGCTGACAGGATATTCCCTGCCTGCCTTTGCGGAGGAAATATCCGACGTGACCACACCCGATATCGTACAGGAGGATGTGCAGGATACGACTGCCGAAGACAGCGCAGAAACCGATGCAGTCCCTGAGACGGCTGATGCGGACGAAGCATACGAAACTGAAGAAGAGCCCGACGATACCATCGTTACGGAAGACGCTGCAGACGAGCAGGAAGCCGAAAGCACAGACGATGATGAGGATATTCCCTACACGCAGCCATCTGCGGATACATCTGCTGAAACATCCGAAGAAACATCAGAAGATGTGCAGGAAGAATCGGACATCTCCGAAGACACAGCCGAAGCTGCGCCCGAGGAAATAACGGAGGAAACCGACGAAGAAAGCTCCTCCGATGAAGCAGAGGAAAAAGCGCAGGACAATGAAGAAACAGCAGAAGAAGAACTTGAACTCAATGCTGCTGACTGGTATTCATGGGATGCTGCAAACGGTGTGCTGACTCTGAGGGGACAGCTGCCGGATACTTATTATGACGGGGAAGCGGAAAAAGATTATGATCTTGCAACACTTGCAGGCATTGACCGCAGTGCTGTAAATAGAATAGTCATAACAAGCGGCACAAAGGCAGGAAGCTCTGCACGAGCTATGTTCTATGGATTGAAAAATCTGGCACAGATAGATGGGCTGCGAAATCTTGACACATCAAAGGTCACTGATATGAGCTTTATGTTTGCCAGAAGCTTCATCTATACCAGCGGTATGACATCGCTTGATTTTTCAGGCTTTGATACATCGAATGTCAAGAGTATGCGCGGTATGTTCTCTCACTGCGGGTATCTGACATCACTTGATCTTTCAGGCTTTGATACATCAAATGTAACGGATATGTCCGCTATGTTCGTTGATTGCTGGAATCTGGAAACCCTTGATCTTTCAGGCTTTGATACATCAAAGGTCACTGATATGAAAGAAATGTTTGCCAGCAGCTTCGGCTACAGCAGCGGTATGAGATCGCTTGATCTGTCAGGCTTTGATACTTCAAATGTTACGGATATGTCAGATATGTTCGTTGGATGTAAATATCTTACATCTCTTGATCTTTCAAATTTTGATACATCAAAAGTCAAAAGTTTTGACTGCATGTTCCAGCGCTGCTGGAATCTGAGATCTGTCGATCTTTCGGGTTTTGATACTTCAAATGTCGAGGATATGTCATATATGTTCTGTTACTGCCAGTCTCTGACATCACTTGATCTTTCAAAATTTGATACATCAAAGGTCAAATATATGAGCTGTATGTTCGTTGGATGTGAAAGCCTGGGTATACTGGATCTTTCAAGCTTTGATACAGGCAATGCCGAGTCCATGGGCGGAATGTTCGGCAACTGCGAAAGTCTTATGGCTGTGTTTGTATCCGACAGATGGACTACAAAAAATGTAACATCGTCGGAAGATATGTTTGAAGACTGCTATATGCTCTCGGGCGGCAACAACACGGTATATAACAGCGCCAAGACCGATAAGGAATATGCAAGGATAGACAGGCCGGGCGCACCGGGATATTTCTCCGAAAAGATAACTGCCCCCGCAAAGCCTTCGTTCACAGTGACCGCAGGCAGCAAAAAGGCTGTATTGCAGTGGAATAACGTCAGCGGAGCAACTTCGTACAGGGTATACCGCTATGAGAACAATACATTCAGATTCCTTACGGAAACGACAGGCACAGGCTATACAGATACGGGCCTTACAAACGGCAAAAAGTATGGCTATCTGGTAAGGGCGTTCAGAGGAACTGCAGGCTCTGCATATACCACAGCGGATATAAAGTATGTAACGCCGGTTGCTGTGGCCCCCGCAAAGCCGACCTTTTCCCTCACCGCAGGTGACGCAAAGGTCAGCGTAAAATGGAACACCGTGAGCGGCGCGGACTGCTACAGGGTATACCGTTATGAGAACGGTGCCTTCAAATTCCTGAAGGAAACTACAGGCACAGACTATACCGACACAGGTCTCACCAACGGCAAAAAGTACGGCTATCTTGTAAGGGCATTCAGCGATGGCACGGGCTCTGCATATACCACAGCGGATATAAAATATGCTACACCTGTTTCTGCAGCGCCTGCAAAGCCTTCGTTCACGGCGACATCCGCAACGGCGAAAGTGACCGTGAAATGGAATACGGTGAGCGGCGCCACATCCTACAGGGTATACCGCTATGAGAACGGTGCATACAAGTTCCTCAAGGAGACAACAGCCACAAGCTATACCGACACAGGGCTCACTAACGGAAAAAACTACGGCTATCTGGTAAGGGCGTTCAAGGGGAATACAGGTTCTGCATATACAAATGCAGATCTGAAATATGCTATGCCCGTAGCAAAGCCTCACTTCTGGGCAAATGCAGGCGACCGTATGGCGACGGTCAGATGGAACAGCGCAAAGGGCGCCGCATCCTACAGGGTATACCGCTATGAGAACGGTGCCTTCAAGCTCCTGAAAGAGACAACCGGCACGGGCTATACCGATACGGGGCTCACTAACGGCAGAAAGTACGGCTATCTTGTAAGAGCGTTCAACAGCACGGGCGGCTCTTCGTATACCACCGATGATGTGTATTATGTAACGCTGGGATAAACGAAGGCGTTCATTACACCAAAATCTTTTTGGTGTTCACTATAAAACAGTTGATATTTTTCTCCTTATATGATAAAATTGTTTTGTCATATAAGGAGATTTTAAATGACAATGAAAGAGACATAAGGAGTAACAAACAGATGTACAGAAAGATCATTTCACTGATCGCTGCGGCAGCGGTGCTGACGGGGTATTCCCTGAAAACGGTACGTACAGATTCCTGAAAGAGACGGCAAATACGTATTATGAAGACAGGGACGTCAGAAACGGGAAAAAGTACGGCTATCTTGTAAGGGCAATGAACAGCACGGGAGGTTCATCCTATACAGCCTCTGATGTGCGTTATACGATTATGGATACTACATACTGATCAATAAACCATCCGGACAATTATACGGATGATAACCTATGAAATTTTTCCGCCATTGGAGAAAGGACAGGACCATGAACGAATACAAGCTTTACGACTCCGCCGACAAGTATTATGACCAGGCACTAGTACACTATCGCCAGACAAACAAGACGGATAAGAACACCCTGACCGATGAGGATTACCGCGAGGCAAACAGGTGGGCGGGACTGCATATCGCCATGTTTATGACATGGATAATACGCCGCCGCTTTGAGAGTGGGATATTCTCGGAGATAGACGGCGCACAGGCGGCGCTGGAGGACCTCCGCGCCGAGAGGATCACAGGGTCGGATTTCCTCGAGAAATTCTGTGAGGGCAAGCTGCAGGGGAAGCACCTGTCGGATGATATCACACCATTCGTTGATGCCTTCTACGGGGAGTACCTGGAGCCCTTCTATACCGAGTGGGTCCTGGACTGTATATTCGACGTTCCCTTTGAATTCGGCTGGTCCTGGGAGGAATATCACAAGCTTGAGGAACTCCTTGATGAGCGCTATAATGAATATCTCGAAAATGCGAAGCACGAGGAGGAGAAGCGCGAGAAACAGGCGGAAAAGCAGGAGCAGAATAACGGCGGACTGTTTAAGAAGCTGTTTTCGGGATTCGGGAAAAAATAAGACGGGGCTGAAGCCTCCGCCGGGGGTAGAATATGAAGCTGAATTTAACTACTGTGATGAGGATGGTCGTGGTGATAATCGGCGGCGTTCTGATCATATATCTCTGTACGCTCATGGGCAGGATCGCAAAGAGCATGATGCCCTCAGACGAGCAGCAGGAGAGGCTCGAGAAGATCTCTGCCGAAGTGACCGAGGTGGATCATACAGCAGGCGGGATGCGAAGGGTCAGCCTGATGATAATAAGAGTGAAGTATAACTATGACGATGCGGAGTATTTCGCGTCGATAACCGGCAGAAGTGGTATAAAGGTCGGCGATATGGTAGATATATACATAGATCCCGATAACCCGTCGGATGCATGGCTTGCAGGGCGCAATGACTTCGGTGACTATGTCACTCTCACACTGGTGATAGTCCTGGTGACCGTGCCGCTGTCCCTGCTCTTGTCACGTACGCTGCGAAGGCGGAGAGAGTCTGAATAAGCAGGTGTTTTTATGGTTGATATACTTATTGTTGAGGATAATGCAGAGCTTTCCACGCTGCTGTGCGATTTTCTGCGGGCTGAGGACTATACCGTAAGCACCGCCGACACAGGGGAAAAGGCGCTGTCGCTGTATGAGAAATACGGCGCAAGGCTGGTGCTGCTCGACATAAACCTGCCCGGGATCGACGGCTTTGCCGTGTGCAGGCGCATACGCGAGCATGACAACACACCCGTGCTGATACTCACCGCACGCACCGACAAGGAGGATAAGCTGAGCGGCCTTATCCTGGGGGCTGATGACTATATCGAGAAGCCCTATGATATTGATATACTCATAGCCAAGATAAAGGGTATATTCCGCCGCCGACTTGCAAGAGACATAATAACCGAGGGGGATATCACGCTCAATATCGCGGACGGCACCGCATCAAAGGGCGGGACTCCCCTGACGCTCACCGCAAAGGAGTTCGAGCTTCTCCGCCTGCTTATAGAAAACAAGGGGCAGACACTGACAAAGGAATATATCTTTGACCGTGTATGGGGCTCTGACAGCGAGTCCGAGCCGCAGACGCTCACGGTGCATATAAAATGGCTCAGGCAGAAGATGGAAAAGGACCCGAAGTCCCCCGAGCATATCATAACCGTGTGGGGAAAGGGCTACAGGTGGGAAAATGAAGGCATATGACAGAATGGCTGCAGTTGTGATCATACTCATGACTGCGGCTGCTCTCATGATCCCGGGGCTGCTGCCTGAAGAGGGCAAAGACGGGCAGTTCTTTGTGGATGTGCGCCGTATAGAGAAGGAGCTCGTACAGGATGGATACGCCGATGCTGCCGATTACAGCACTGTAGCTGCCGTTGTGAAGTATGAGGGGCAGGCGGATTTCTATGACTGCGGCCATGAATATGTCATAGCGGATGCGGGAGGAGCCCTTTACAGGATAGACAGGGCTGAAAGGGATACAGGCGGCACAAGGCCGTATGTGTTCGCAGCGCTTGCTGCATTCGTGGTCATCACAGCGGGAGTGCTTATATACATAAGGCAGAAGATAATAAAGCCCTTCGGCAGGGTCTCGCAGTTTCCGTATGAGCTGGCAAAGGGCAATCTCACGATGCC
>CACZPE010000273.1 GCA_902782875.1 uncultured Ruminococcus sp.
CTTGACAGCGGGGAAGCGATACCGCTTTCACGCAGACTGTATGACAGCGTGAACAGGGCGTTCATAGGCTTTTACAAGGGGACGGGGCAATGAATGTAATAGTCATAGCGGTGATAATATGCCTTATTATTGTGACGGTGGGCTTTATACTGCTCAGAAAGCTGTTCTTTCACCTTGTGGACAAGAGAATAGAGCAGTTTCAGAGCGAGCTGCTGGAAAAACAGACTGCCGAGATACAGAATATGTACAGACAGATGCAGGAATGGCGGCATGATTACAGAAATCATATACAGAACATGAAAAACCGCCTTGACGGTGACAACGGCGAGCTGGAAAGATATCTTGACGAGCTTGCGGATGACCTGACAAAGGCTGATACGTCCATAAAAACAGGAAATGTAACGGCGGATTCGGTGCTAGGCAGCAAGATTTCCGTCGCCAAACAGAAAGGCATAGACCTGAACATAAAGGCGCAGATACCCGAAGGCCTGGCTATGACGGATGTTGAACTCTGCTCGGTGCTCGGAAATCTTCTCGACAATGCTGTGGAGGCCTGTGAAAAGCTTCCCGTGGAAGAACGCTTTATCCGTGTATATATCGACAGATTCAAGGGACAGTTCTATCTGTCGGTTCAGAATTCATCCCCTGTGGTGAAACGCGACAAGGAATCATTCCGCAGTACAAAGAAAGATGCAGACAGGACACACGGATTCGGACTGTTCCGCATCGACCGAATCGCAAAGAAATACGGCGGGTATGTAAACAGGCAGTATGAAGAAGGGGTATTTGCGACTGAACTGCTGCTGCCCCTGAAAGAATAACATTTCGTTCCGTATAATGACCGTTCGTTCCGATATCATCAAGAGCGGACGGTTTTGTGATATACTGGCATAAAGGAGGTGGACGATGTGGCAGATAAAAATGATATGAAAAAACAGCATAAGTATAGCTCTTTTGATAATCTGAAATATATATTCAGTGAAATGTGGCAAAGTCAGCCGTTAATGATAATACTTCTTATAACCGAGCTTATTGCCTGCACGGCAAATTCACTGCTCACGACTTTCACAGGCAAATTTGCGGTGGAGCTTGCTCTCACGTCTCATACAAAAAGGCTTGCACTGATAGTACTTCTCATGATAGCAGGCGAGCGTATCACAAAATACATATGCGATGAGATATCTGATTACCGACTGTATGTGGGCAATGATAAATTCATGTATCATATAAAACGCAGGCTCATAATGAAGAATATGTCCACGGACTATGAAAACAATGAGAGCAGTGCAAAAAGCGATGCGCTGAAGAAAGCGGAATCGGGGAATGAGTATGCCGCATCTCACGCTGCGGATACACTCAGCAGCTTCTTTTCAGCACTTCTGAGCCTGGCCGCATACGGCACCATACTGTCTGTGCTGAGTCCCCTTATGCTTCTGATAATAGGCATACCATCGGTGATATGCTTCTTTACGGAACGGCATAAAATGCAGTGGACATGGGATAACAATGACAAATGGCAGAGATCAGACCGTGAGCTTTCGTATATACAAAGTGCCGCAAGTGATTTCTCCGCTGCCAAGGATATAAGGATATACGGCATGGAGAAATGGTTCGGTGATATATTTGACAAATCATTCGGGGAGCGTCTGGGATGGTATCAGAAGCAGGACGATGTATCATTCAGACATGATATGCTCCGCTTTTTCACGGCACATATATCCGATCTTGCGGCATATGCATCGGTTATATATATGGTGGTAAAAGGTGATATCGGCGCAGGTGACTTTGTGCTGTATTTCGGTTCGATCGCCGCTTTCGGTACGGCGGTCAGAAATGTGTTTGACAGATTCTCGGGATTTGAGAAGCTGTCGGGGCATATCTCAGGCATAAGAGAGTATCTGGATATGAAAGACAGGACAGACCCCGATAATTCCGAAAAACTGCCCGAAGACGGATGCGAGATAGCTTTCAGAGATGTGATCTACCGTTACAGCGGCGCTGAAGAAGCATCGGTAAAGGGCATATCCTTCACCCTTCACAAGGGTGAGAAGCTGGCGCTTGTAGGCCTCAACGGAGCGGGAAAAACAACTCTGATCAAGCTGATGTGCGGTATGTATGACCCGACGGAGGGGGAGATACTGCTAAACGGCAGGCCTGTCAGCAGCTTTCGCAGAGAGGAATACTACTCACTGTTCTCTGCGGTATTTCAGGATATATCCGAACTGCCCGTGAGCATAGCCGAGAATATCTCGGGCACTGTGCGTGAAAATACAGACGATGAAAAGCTGATAAAATGTCTCTCACAGGCAGGGATATATGAAAAGGTAATGAGTCTGCCCGAAAAGGAAAACACCCGCCTTGTAAGATCGGTACACGAGGATGCGACAGAGCTTTCGGGCGGTGAGAAGCAGAAGTTTGCACTGGCAAGAGCTTTGTATAAGGACGGCCCGGTACTGCTCCTTGATGAGCCGACTGCCGCCCTCGACCCTGTTGCCGAGCAGCAGATGTATCAGAGGTATGCGGACTTTTCGGAGGGTAAGACCTGCGTGTTCATATCGCACAGACTTGCTTCAACAAGGTTCTGTGACAGGATAATAATGATAGAGGACGGCAGGATCATCGAAGAGGGCACACATGCACAGCTTATGGAGCAGGGCGGGAAGTACGCAGAGCTCTATGAGCTTCAGAGTTCATACTACAACGACGGGGAGGTGCAGACAGATGGATGAAAAGCTCACTCCCGCTATGAAGCGGGATATACTGAAACGCACCGCAGCAGCTGTGAATGATGCTGACAAGGGAAATATCATCAGGGATACACTGAGCCATATCATCGGTATCGCGCAGGAGTTTATCGTGATCATGCTGTCTGCGCTCATTATCGACTGCATATCACAGTCAAAGCCGATGAAGGATATGCTCATGAGTGCGGCTGCCGCTGTGGGTATACAGGCAGTGCTCAGTATCATACAGTGTCTGCTCGGACGGCGCAAAGCTTCGCATCAGTTCAGGCGGAGTACATATCTGCACAGGAATTTATGGAAAAAAGCAATGACCATGGATTTTGTGAATCTTGAGAATACACAGACCAGGGATATGTACGCAAAGGCAGACCGTCAGCCCGATAACATCAACGCGGGCATTGCCGCGGTATGCAATAATATCAGGACAATGGCGGGCGGCATATTCATGATAGCGGGCGGCATGATTATGATCATCCCATATGCTTTCAGAAGCGGCGGGGAGGGCGGCTTCATCATGTCCGCAGGCGGATTTGCCGCTGTGGCTGCCGGGGTATTTGCGCTGGAGATATTCAAATCTGCGGTCATCAGCCCCATGGGCATAAAGGGCTTTGAGAAAGTATATAATGATACGGGTGTACTGGCCGCGGGCAGAGCGGAGACATTCTATAACGACCACGTGCTGAAAAACTACAGAAACGGCAAGGAGATACGGATATACTCACAGCAGGAGCTTATCGGCAGGGAGCTGAAAAAAGCGCAGCAGACCCTGTCGGACGGGTGGTTCAGAGGTTACAGGAGCGCTATGCTGCCGGGCTTTGTTTTTCAGCTGGTGACGATGATCACAAGAGTTATGATGTACGGCTTTGCGGTTATAAGAGCATCGGGAGGCATGCTCACAGCAGGCGAAGTCATCGCATTCGTGCTGTGCTTTGAAAAGATATCCGCAGGAGTGGCCGCCGTATCCGAGGGCATGGGCATGATGCAGATAACTCCCATGTTCTGCAAACAGTACTTTGATTTTCTTGATATCCCCGACAAGAAGTACATGGGCTCGATACCGACCGAGAAGCGCAATGACAATGAATACGAGTTTGAATTTCATCATGTGTGGTTCAGATATCCCAACACTGAGCAGTATGTACTGCGTGATGTATGCATGAAGTGGCGCATCGGCGAAAAAATGGCCCTTGTCGGCAGGAACGGCAGCGGCAAATCCACTCTCGTGAAGCTGCTCTGCAGGCTCTATGACCCCACAGAGGGGGAGATAACCCTCAACGGTATAGACATAAGGAAATACAACTATGATGAGTATATGTCGCTGTTTTCCGTAGTGTTCCAGGACAGCAGACTGTTCTCATTCGGCATGGCGCAGAATGTGGCGGTAAATACGGAGTATGACGCGGACAGGGTATCGGAATGCATAGAGAGAAGCGGTATGTCAGGCAGGGCCGCATCTCTGCCCAGGGGTATGGATACCTGTCTGTACAGGGATTTTGATGAGAACGGAGCGGAGATATCCGGCGGTGAGGCACAGAAGCTCTGTCTTGCAAGGGCGATATACAAAGGCGCACCCTTTATCGTGCTTGATGAGCCTACCGCTGCCCTTGACCCTGTTTCAGAGCATGATATATACACCAGATTCAACAGTATCGTCGGCACAAGGACTGCCATATACATATCCCACAGGCTGTCAAGCTGCCGTTTCTGCGATGAGATAACCGTGCTCGACAACGGCAGCATCGCTGAGAGAGGCAGCCACGAGGAGCTGACGGCCGCAGGCGGAGTCTATGCCCGTATGTGGTCTGCTCAGGCAGAATACTATAAGGATACCGCGGCAGCCTTGTTTGAATAAGCGGCTCATATCCCCGTCCTCCTGATGGGCAAATTTCACAAAACGCAAATATGAGTTTAGTATATAATTCACATTTCGTTAAATTGTCTTGACTATTTGCAGGAAATAATGTATAATGGTGTCAAATGTTTTGCGAAAAATTGTCCATAAGGAGGAAATGATATGAAGAAAAAGCTCATATCCCTGTTTACTGTGCTTATAGTATTCACGGGATACACCGGTCCTGCATTTGCCGAGAGTGTGCCTGTAATAATCAAGTCGGGCGCCTCTGCAGACACTGTAAAAGAGGAAACAGTGACGCAGGACGAGGCTCTGCCTGCTGAAGCTGCCGGGGAAACTGTAACTGCAGATGAAGCAGTTGCAGATGAGGGCACCGCCGCCGTCTCTGAAGACACATATGAAGAGACCATCGCCTCTGCAGATGCAGCAGGTGAAGACACTGCGGCTGCCTCTGAAAACTCAGCAGCTGAGGAAACCGCAGAAGAGGACGAGCTGACGCTTTTGAACTCTCAGCACACCGCACCCTATGTGGATGGCACTACCCTTTATCTTGCAGGCGAGGTCACCAAGAATAATATTGAATCTGCTATGTCAACTGCATCTCTGACAAAGGCAGATATCACAGCGGTAGTAGCAGAGAGCGGTGCAAAGCTGCCTGCTGATTCATCAGCTTTATTTATCGAATTCACAGGACTGGTCTCTGCCGATCTTTCCGGAGCTGATGCAAGCAGTGTGACCAGTATGAGAGGTATGTTCGATACTTGTACGGCAATTAGATTTGTTGATCTTTCGGGTCTTGATACAAGCAGTGTGACCAGCATGTACGGTATGTTCTTTAACTGTGAGTCTCTTGCATCAATTGATCTTTCAGACTTTGATACCGGCAGCGTTACCAATATGCGCCAAATGTTCTATAACTGTAAGTCTCTTGCATCAGTTGATCTTTCGGGCTTTGACACAGGCAGCGTTACCGATATGA
>CACZPE010000274.1 GCA_902782875.1 uncultured Ruminococcus sp.
GCGGATATGCTTGATGAATGGAAAGAAGATCTCAAGCTTAACAACAGAAAGCCTATTCCGGGCCCTTTATTCAGGAATGATCACAGGGATATGGATAAATATATCAGAGAACTTGAATACAAAACAGCAACTGATGAAATAGTTCCTGATTCGGTCTTTTTCCTGCTTGATGAAGAAAGAGATATTCTGCTTGGAGCCGTTCATATACGTCATTATCTCAATAAAGCGCTTTCCGAATGGAGCGGTCACATAGGTATAGGGATAAGACCCGGAGAGAGAAGAAAAGGCTATGCGACCATTATGCTCAGCCTGGCTCTGGATGAGTGCAGAAAACTCGGGATCAGCACTGTGCAGATAACATGTGATAAAGAAAATATCGGCTTAGCAAGGGCGATTGTAAAAAACGGCGGCGTTCTTGACCGGGAATTCACTAATCCTGACGGTGTTGTAAGACAAACATATCATATAGCGATCAGTTGACAGAAAGGAAATATAATGAAAAATCAGGATATAATGAAGGATCTTTTGATCCTGAACAATAATACAGAAACTGAAACAAACAATAATATCCGGTACAGCAAATGTGAGAAATACTCAGGATTCATAAACAAGCTCACTGAAATAATAGAAAATGAGAACATAAGAGGCACTGTTATTGCAGCAACAGACGATGAGATCATATGGGCATCGGGAAGCAGGTCGGTAAACAGAGACGGGGCCATAGTCACTCCCGCCGATACATTTGAGATAGGCTCTGTTACCAAAACATTCACTGCCTGCTGTGTAATGAAGCTTGCGGAAGAGGGAAGAATTGATCTTTGCGACAAGGTGATCAGCTTTTTCCCTGACTACACAAAAGCAGGGGATATGACTGTATACGACCTGCTTCATATGCGCTCGGGAATAGCTGATTTTGCCAATGAGTTCGAAGCCTTTTTTGATATAAAGAATAAGCCGGCAGATTTTGAACAGTTATTCTGGTCAGGAAAGCTGTCGGATGAAGCTTTTCTTGATGATCTGTATAAGCTTGATCTGAAATTTACCCCCTCGTCAAAAACAGAATACAGTAATACAAACTATGTATTGCTGGCAATGATCATAGAAAAAGTTAGCGGCAGATCATACAAGGAGTGTATAGAAGATATGGTATTCTCTCCTGCAGGTATGGAATGCTCATCAGCTGACACGATCGGAGATGTGACAAGTTGTCCCGAGGAGGCTGACGGATATCATCTTGCTCAGCATTCTGCCAGGGGAGCAGGGGATATACATTCCAATGTACTTGATATGCTGAGATTTGACAGAGCATATTTTGCCCGTAAAATAATAAACAGTAATTCTATAGAAACGATGCTTAAGTTTGATGACGGATACGGCTGCGGATGGACGACAGACGGATATTGCTGGTGGCATAAAGAAGGAACTCCTTATGATAAAGATCTTGTCTTTCACAGCGGAGAAACGCTTTCTTATGTGTGTGATAACATTGTGTTCAATGCTTCAGGCGAAAGAATATATCTTATCATGATGAGTCCTTGCTTTACTGATGAAACCTCTAAAATAGTAGAGCTCTGCAAAACTGAACTGATGAAAACCGTATAAAACACTATTGCTGTTCAGAAGACTACGATATACAGATTATGCCCATAAAGCTGGTCGCTTTATGGGCAGTTTGTTTTTATTGACTATTCTGAGTCTGATCGGGTTTGCCTGTATAATCAGAATGAAAGATGATCTCTTTTCCCAGACTTTCGGCATATGCTATTTCTTTTCTGACCTGATCGCCGATGTAGCTGTTGATGTCAACTACATATACTGCATCAGAAAGTTCGATTTTCCTGAAATGTGCCTTTTCAAGTGAAGCTATATCGGATGTTGAGATCTCACAGTTATCGATATTATACACGCACTGCAGAACGTTCATACTAAACTTTGTTTCAAGCATAAATGCTATGCTCTGCATTTCTTTCTCAAATCTCATACTGCCGCATAATGTTACCGTCTTCATTTTTCACCAATCCGATTGTTATATGTTTGCCGCATACGGCTTGACAGCACCCGCCAGATAAAGAGAACCTGCGATAATGACCATCC
>CACZPE010000275.1 GCA_902782875.1 uncultured Ruminococcus sp.
CGCAGTGTTAATACACTGCCCGTGCTCACGGGAGATACTTCAGAGATAAGGCTCACCACCTGTGAAGCATCATGGTACAGGATAGGCGGCGATCTCGCCAACGGCACGATAATAGCCGAGCGCCCCGAAAAGAGCAATATCTTCGTATATAACCGCTACGGCGAAATGGTATGGAGTACCCATCTGAAAGGCATCTCCCCCGAGATACCTCTTCCCACAGATGGATATATAGTATTCCTGGGAGAAACAGGGGACAGCATAAATATATACAGATAAGCGGCAAGCGCCTAAGGCACTATGAGAGGTCTTCTCATGGTGCCTTTTCATATACGCTTGACATTTCTCGGGTAATACTGTAGAATAAAATATAATCACGTAATTACTCCATGGCGGTATTACATAATCATTTTTTATGATACATATGCAGAAATGAAACTACGAGCGAAAAAGGTGGCGATTGTATGTTCATGCCGATAAGCAGACAGGACATGAAGGAACGCGGTATAGAACGCCTTGATTTTGTCTATATAATAGGTGATGCCTACGTGGATCACCCGAGCTTCGGCGCTGCGATAATCTCACGTCTTCTTGAATATCACGGATATACAGTCGGAATAATCGCCCAGCCTGATTTCCATGATCCGAAAAGTGTACTGAAGCTCGGACTGCCGAGACTGGCATGGCTTGTCACCGCCGGAAATATAGACTCTATGGTGGCGCATTATACTGTCGCAAAAAAGAAACGCTCTGACGATCTGTATTCACCCGGCGGCAGGGGAGGGAAAAGGCCCGACCGTGCGGCGACCGTTTACTGCAGAATGTGCCGTGATGCCGCTCCTCAGATACCGGTATTATGCGGAGGACTTGAGGTATCCCTCCGCCGCTTTGCCCATTATGATTACTGGAAAAACACCGTGATGGAGTCGGTACTGGTAGATACCGGTGCTGATATACTCATGTACGGTATGGGGGAGCATTCGATAATAGAGCTTGCAGACAGACTGAATGCGGGAGAGGATATCCATACGATAAGAGATGTGCGCGGGACCTGCTATCTCTGTGACCCTGAGGAAACACCGTATGGTGCTGTACAGTGCCCTTCATTTGCCGAGGTATCACAGAACAGGGAGCAGTATGCAAAAGCCTGCCGCATACAATATGACTGGCAGGACGAGGTGTACGGAAAAACGATCATACAGCGTCAGAGAAACAGGATGCTCGTACAGAATCCTCCTGCGTTATCGCTTACTACAGAGGAGCTGGATCTTGTATACTCACTGCCCTATGAGCGCACATATCATCCGTGCTATGAAAAAGAGGGCGGCGTTCCGTCGATAAAGGAAGTGCAGTTCTCGATCACTCATAACAGGGGCTGCTTCGGCTTCTGCAATTTCTGTTCCATAGCGCTCCATCAGGGAAGACGAGTTACCTGCCGCAGTGAACAGTCTGTTATCGAGGAAGCAAAGAAGCTTACCAAGATGAAGGGCTTCAAGGGATATATCCACGATGTGGGCGGCCCAACCGCAAATTTCAGGGGCCCGTCATGTGAAAAGCAGCTTCAGCACGGACTGTGCAAGGGCAGGAAATGTCTTGCTCCCGAGCCCTGCAGGAACCTTCATGTGGATCACAGAGAGTACATTTCGATACTGCGCAAGCTGAGGGCGCTTCCCGGTGTAAAGCGTGTGTTCATACGCTCGGGTATACGTTATGACTATCTGATCGAGGACAAGGACGATGAGTTCATGAACGAGCTTATCGAGCACCATATCAGCGGACAGCTCAAGGTTGCCCCCGAGCACTGCTCCGCAGCCGTGCTCGATCTGATGGGAAAGCCGCATATTGAGGCATACAAACGCTTCCAGCGGCGGTTCTATGAGGTCACGAAGAAAAAAGGACTTGATCAGTATCTGATACCGTACCTTATGTCTTCACATCCGGGTTCAAAGCTGTCTGATGCTGTAAGGCTCGCGGTATTTCTCAAGGAAAACAAGATACATCCAGAGCAGGTGCAGGATTTTTATCCCACACCCGGTACTATCTCAACATGTATGTTCTATACCGGACTTGATCCGTATACCCTCGAACCTGTCTATGTTGCCAAGGATCCATCGGAGAAAGCGATGCAGCGCGTACTGCTGCAGTACTACAAGCCCGAAAACAGGCGCAAGGTGATAGAAGCGCTTATCAAGGCGGGCAGACGTGATCTTATCGGTCACGGCGAGGGCAAACTGGTACCGCCCGATGCGCAGTATACCCGTGAACAGAAGGAAAACTCACATCAGGACAGAAAACGCCCCGGTACCACAGCACGTGCGAATAACAACAAAAACTCTCATAATAAAAAAGACAGGTACGGCAAGAAAAGCAGACATTGACCGAGGCATATTCCTAAAGATATCAGAAATGGTGCGATAAAATGGATAGTATGTTTTCAATGATCGCGGCAGTGATAATAACAGCAGGGGTGCTGTTCGCCGTTCAGATCCCTTTGCGGAAAAGTGAGCATACCCTGATACGCGTGATTCTCTTTATACTCAAAGCGGTCATGATACCCGGTACCGCACTGTTATTTGTTGCGGTCAACTGGGAGCCTGCCTTTCGTCACGGCGATATCCTCACCGCTGTGTACACCGCTCTGTGCGGTGATACAGCGGCAGGTACAGCGGAATTTGCTGTGCGAAGGATATACGGGGCGATTAAAAAACAGCAAGTCAGAAAATGTATGATGATGCCGCTTTTTATCATGACGGCAGTATTTACTGCGGTGGTAATTATCTACGGCTGTCTCAACGCAGGCAGTATCACTGAGAAAAGCATCACTGTGTCGGCGGAAGGGCTTGCACGCAGTCACACCTTTGCGTTTGTTTCGGATATCCATGCCGAAGATGCACGTTCGACAGAACATCTATACGAGCTGTGCCGACAGATAAACGCCGAAAGACCCGAATTTGTAATTCTCGGCGGAGATATCACAGATGAGCTTACATCGTATGAGGATATGCTCACCACCTACAGTATATTGTCAGAGATAGAAGCTCCCGTGTATTTTATTTACGGCAATCATGACAGGCAGCCCTCTGCATACCGTACAGGGGGGCGCACATACAGCGATGAGGATCTGGCAGCTGCCATAAGCGGCGCGGGATTTACGATACTTCGGGATGAGTGCGTGAAAACAGACGATGACCTGTTTTTGCTCGGACGTGAAGATATAAGTATGGGTGAGGCACGGAAACAATGGGAGGAGCTGGCACTTCCCGCGGAGGGGGCGCTTGTCGTTGCCGATCATCAGCCGTATGACGAGCATCAACTTACGGCAGAGGTATCTGCCCTGCAGATATCGGGGCATACCCATGCAGGGCAGCTGTGGCCGCTGCAGACGGTTTACCGCATACTGGGACTGCCTGCCTACGGGCTTTTTGATGAGCCTGGCACAAAGCTTTATGTATCATCGGGTGTCAGCGAATGGGTCACGCCTGTGCGCACGGAGGAACAATGCGAATGGGTACTGATCACGCTTGTGCCGCAATGATAAAGGAGTATTATGGACAAGAAAGCCCTTTTATTCTATGAAGCATATGAGGATTTCTACAAAATGGCTGACAGTTCCGGGGCCTTTGCCGCCTACTGCAAGGATGCGTTCGGGGAAGACCTGTCACAGGACGGTTTCGGTAATATGGAGCAGGTAATGATGA
>CACZPE010000276.1 GCA_902782875.1 uncultured Ruminococcus sp.
CAACGGCAGAAAAATAGAGCTTTGCGATATACGCTGCGGCAGCAGAGCGCTCTCATCCGCGGATTATATCTATGCTCCCTTCAGTATGAAGGGCGATGAATGGGTAGGTGTCAGGATAGACGGCAGGACCGATGCAAAAACAGTATTCAGCCTTATTGACAAAGCGATTGTTTTCGGCGGTCAGAACGGCTGTATGATAGTCCTCGGAAGTGATCTCGGCGCAAAGAAGGAATACACAGATACACCGCTGAGATTTGCGGGCCGACCGCAGAAAACCACACCTGACAGAGTCCCCGAGCGGATACGGGAAATGAAGCGGCGGTATGAATACGGCTACGAGTCGTTTCAGAATTCCTGCAGGAATTTTTACATACAGGGAAAGTATATGGAGGATTATGAGGATGACGCACCGTGGACAGGTGAGTTCAGAAAGTACTTCCCCACGTATCATGATCTGACCACAGAGCAGCTCAGGGGATATTTCACATGGAGAACGGCTGTGCGCAGGGGCGAATACCGTGAGATATGCACTTCATTTGCGTATATATACATATACGAGCTTATAAACGGCATCGGTGCGGTATCGGCCGAGGACAGCCTTGAAAAGCTTGAAGCTTTTGAGCACGGATTTTTAGACAGCGGAAAAGGCGATGCGGGGATAAGAAATTATCTTCATACATGGATGACAGAGCTTGCGGTAGTGAGCGGACTGCCTGCCGAAACTGCGGCAAGATATGCTGACAAGGCGATGCTGCAGAAAGATGCTGCATATGATATACTTAAAAACAGCAGAGAACACACCGATGATGAGGTGTATGACGCGCTTCTTACATTCAGCGGCAAAATGGCATCCTCTCCTCTTATGAAGAAATATCCCGACAGGATGAAGCATCTTTATGCCGAGGTATGGAGATATGCATCGGCAGACTACCGTGAGAACGGAAAGAAGCTCTTCTCCCTGTGCTTCGGGGAGTGCCGCCCGTCACGCTGGTATCCTCTGCGCAATGCGGTATACTATGAAAGATACGACAAGGCGGACAGGACCTTTGAGCTTGATGTATGCAGCACATATATACAGAAAAACGGCGAGTGGAGCGTAAAATACTATAAGCCGCAGAACTTTGATAAAAAAAGGTTTGAAGGCCTTCTGCACGAAACGGAGCGCAGGCTGCGCATATTCTTCGGCGAGGGCAATACACTGAAGGAAAGGCCCGAGAACAGGTGGGCGGCGGATATTATCGAAGCAGTGATAGATGCTTACAGGCAACAGCAGCAGAAGCTTGCGGAAAAGAAGATAACGATACGCTTTGATGATCTCGACAAGATACGCCGTGATGCGCTGTATACACAGGACAGCCTGCTTATCGGTGAGGAAACCGAGGAAGATATCACCGCGGATGATATTGATACACCCATGTCTGATATCAACAGCGATGATATCCCCGGAGAGATGTATGATGACGAACAGGAGATCATACCCGGAGAAAGGGAGATATCGGTGCCTCTCGATGACAGACAGCTGCAGATACTTGATATGCTGCTGGAGGGAATGTCGGTTAAAAGCGTCATCAGGTCGTGGGGAGAAATGGCGGAGATATTTGCAGAGCGGATAAACGAAGCGCTCTTTGATGAGATAGGCGATACCGTCGTGGAATGTGACGGCGATGATATTGTCATGATAGAGGATTACTGCGACGATATTGTCCGCATTACAGGAGGAAGGACAGAATGAGTGAAAACAGAAAGGTGCCGAAAAGGATAGCCCAGACGGTGATCAATTCTCTTAAAGGCGGCGTTGTACCAAGGATAGGGCTGCCGTATATAACTGTGGGCAGAAAAAACGAGATAGATGCTCTTCTGCATGATGTGGACATAATATCCGACGGCGGTGCGTCTTTCCGCTTTATAGTCGGGCGCTACGGCTCGGGCAAGAGCTTTCTTCTGCAGACCATACGCAACTACGTCATGGACCGCGGCTTTATCGTCGCTGATGCTGACCTCTCGCCCGAAAGGCGGCTGCAGGGCACGCACGGACAGGGACTTGCCACATACAGGGAGCTTATCGGTAATCTTTCCACAAGGACTAAGCCCGAGGGCGGCGCACTGACGCTGATACTTGACCGCTGGATAAGCACCGTGCGCAGTGAGACTGTGGAGGAAACGGGGCTTGCCGCCGACGATGCGGCGCTTACAGCGGAAGTCGACAGGAAGATATACTCCGTGACCGCATCGGTAAGCGAGATGGTACACGGCTTTGAGTTTGCCAGACTGCTGTCGCTGTATTATCACGCATATCTTGACGGCGACGATGAGACCAAGTCAAAGGTGATACGCTGGTTCCGCGGTGAGTATAATCTCAAGCGCGAGGCAAAGGAAGAGCTGGGTGTGAATATCATCATCAGCGACGACGACTGGTATGACTATCTGAAGATATTTGCCGTGTTCTTCCGCCTTGCGGGATATTCGGGGCTTATGATAATGATAGACGAGCTTGTGAATATATACAAGATACCAAACGCTATAACAAGGCAGTACAACTACGAAAAGATGCTCACCATGTACAACGACACTTTGCAGGGCAAGGCACGGTATCTGGGCATAATAATGGGTGCCACACCGCAGGCGCTGGAGGATAAGCGGCGCGGCATATACAGCTATGAAGCCCTGCGCTCACGCCTTGCGGAGGGAAAGTTCTCAAGGCCCGGTGCCCGCGATATGCTGGCACCCGTGATAAGGCTTGACGCACTGACAGCGGAGGAGATGCTGATACTCTGCGAGAAACTGTCGGATATGCACGCGGGGCTTTACGGCTATGAACAGAGCCTCACCACAGAAGATCTTGCGCTGTTCATCAGGATCGAATTCGAGCGTATCGGCGCGGATAACAACATCACTCCCCGTGAAGTGATACGTGATTTTATCGAGCTGCTGGATATACTCTGTCAGGACCCTCAGACAAATATATCACAGCTGCTGGGCTCGGATGAATTCTCCTATGCTGTTTCCGATGCGGTATCGGACAAGGCTGATGAAAACTATGCGGAATTTACGCTATAAACGGAGCGGTTATGGATATTTTTGACAGATATGCCCCTTTCATACAGGACTATATATATACAGCGGGCTGGCAGACGCTGCGCGCGGTGCAGAACGCAGCAGGTGATGCGATATTCAATACGGACAGTAATGTGCTGCTTGCGGCATCCACCGCATCGGGAAAGACCGAAGCGGCTTTCTTTCCCATACTCACTCTTCTCGATGAAGAACCGTCCTCATCGGTGGGAGTACTGTATATCGCCCCTCTCAAAGCGCTGATAAACGATCAGTTCGGCAGACTGAACACTCTGTGCGCAGATAACGGCATCCCCGTCACGCGCTGGCACGGAGATGCCTCGCAGACTCAGAAGAGAAAGCTTATGCGCAAGCCTGCGGGGATACTGCAGATCACTCCCGAATCCCTTGAATCCCTGATGATAAACAAGCATATGGAGATACCGTCGCTTTTCGGCGATCTGCGCTTTATCGTCATAGACGAGATACATTCGCTTCTGCGCGGCGACAGGGGAGCGCAGACATTCTGTCTTATCGAGAGACTCTGCCGTCTTGCGGACTGCAGCCCGAGACGCATAGGACTGTCCGCAACCATCGGCGATCCTGCGGAGGCGGGTAAATTCCTTTCGGCAGGCAGCGGCAGGGATACGGTGATACCGAAGTTTGACGGCGGAAAAGAAGTATGGCGGCTTTCCATCGAGCATTTTTATAATTCCGACCCCCAGGCGGATGAGGGGAAACAGACTGAGGATGTCCCCGCGCCCGAGCCTGCCACAGATACCGCCCCCAAGGCGGCAGACCCGGGGATGGGGTATATATTTGAGCATACAAGGGGAAAGAAGTGCCTTATCTTCACCAATTCCCGCGAGGAGTGCGAGGATGTGTGCCAGCGGCTCAGACAGTACTGTGAGGCAAAGCATGAACCTGACCGCTTTCTGATACATCACGGGAATCTTTCCGCCTCCTACAGGGAGAGTGCCGAGGAGGAGATGAAGGACGACGATTCCCTTATGAGCGTATGTGCCACAGCTACGCTCGAGCTTGGCATAGATATAGGAAGACTTGAGAGAGCCTTCCAGATAGATGCGCCGTTTACGGTATCCGGCTTTCTGCAGCGTATGGGGCGCACGGGACGGCGCGGAGACCCGTCCGAGATGTGGTTCGTTATGAGGGAGGAGCATCCCGAGGCGAGGGCAATGCTGCCCGAAATGATACCGTGGTATCTGATACAGGGTATAGCACTTGTGCAGCTCTATATCGAGGAGCGCTTCGTAGAGCCGCCCAAGACCGACAGACTGCCGTTTTCGCTGCTTTATCACCAGACCATGAGCACTCTTGCTTCCTGCGGAGAGATGACTCCCGCAGAGCTTGCGTCACGGGTGCTTCCGCTGTCTGCATTCCACAGGATAGACAAGGATGATTTCCGCACGCTGCTTATGCATCTGATAAAGACAGACCATATCAACCGCACCGAGAACGGCGGCCTGATAGTGGGTATAACAGGGGAGCGGATAGTAAACAGCTACAAGTTCTACGCGGTATTTAAGGAGAATGTGGAGTATACTGTCCGTTCGGGCTCAGAGCAGCTCGGCACTATCGTAAAGCCGCCCCCGCCGGGCGAAAAGATAGCCATTGCAGGGCGGGTGTGGATAGTCGAGGATGTTGACCACAAGCGGCATGATGTATACTGTACGCTGGTCAAGGGGAATATACCCGCATATTTCGGGGACTGCCCGGGAGATATACACACAAGGATACTTGAGCGCATGCATGATGTGCTCTGTGAGCAGAAAAGCTATCCGTACCTTATGCGTCACGCGGCATGCCGCCTTGAGGATGCGCGTGAAACGTTTGCCAAGGCGGATATGAAAGACCGACCGCTGATACATCTCGGCGGAAAGATGTGGGCATTTTTTCCCTGGCTCGGAAGCTATGCCTTTCTTGCGATGGAGCGGTTCCTGAAGCTCAGGTGCAAAGACAGGCTCGGACTCAAGGGTCTTGACTCAGCCAGACCTTATTATATGCAGTTTACCATGCAGGCGGATGAGAATGAGTTCTTCCGCATACTAAGGGAAGAGGCGGAAAAGGATTTTGACCCCATCGCACTGGTATATCCCGATGAGATACCGCTCTTTGAGAAGTATGACGAGTATGTGCCTGCAGAGCTCGTGCGCAAGGGCTTTGCATACGGTATACTTGATATAGCAGGTATGAAGGCGCGCATAATGGAATGGACATAAAAACGGCCGCTGTCTGTATGCTTATACAGACAGCGGAGATTTTTATGCGTTTTTATCCATATTCTGCAGCTGCACAATAAAGGTGTTTGTGCCGTTTTCGCTTTCTGCGCGTATGCTGCCGCCGTGTTCGCCCATGATGCTCTCAGCTATGGAAAGACCCAGCCCGTAGCTCTGATTGTCGTTTCTTGACTGATCTGTACGGTAAAAGCGTTTGAATATGTTTTTGCAGTCCTCCTTTGAGAGATGCGCTCCCTTGCCCGATACAGACAGTGTGCAGTGGGTGCCGCGTGATTTAAGAGTAACTCTCACCTTATCCGTCTTGTCGGAATATTTCAGAGCGTTGTCAAGAAGTATATCCACGACCTGACGCAGCTTGTCCCTGTCGCCCTTTGCGGTTATACCACTGTCTATATCGCTTTCGAGTTCAAGTGAATTCTCGAAGAAAAGCGGTTCAAACATGAGTATGCATTCGTTTGTAAGTTTGCTCATATCCACCCGTGAGAATTCGATCGGCATTTTGTTGTTGTCGAGCCTTGCAAGCTCAAGCAGGCTTTCTATCAGACCTCTCATGCGCTTTGATGTGGAAAGGATATTCTGCGTGAATCTGCCCCTGTCCTCATCGGAATACTCACTGCTGCCGAGCATTTCGGCATTTGTCATGATGACTGTCAGAGGTGTTTTAAGCTCATGTGACGCATCGGCTATGAACTGCTTCTGCTCGTTCCACGACTTTTCCACGGGCTTTGTCACCCATTTTGCAAGAAGAAGGCTTATGACAAAGAATATCACATAGGCGATGAGACCTATTATGAGAGAGTTGCGGACAAGCTCGTTTATAAGCGATTTTTCCCGGGATACATCCGCGAATATGACCGAGGAATCCCTGTCGGACTTCAAAAACCTGAGATCATAGGCTGATATTACGCCCGACTGCTTATTGCTTTTGTTCACAGCCTCCATAAGGTCAGACAGCAGCTGCTCATCGGAAAGGTCGTAGTATCCCCCTCCTGCAGCTGTTATAGTACCGTCATCAGAGACACTTACGGTAAATACAGGCAGGCGTATATCCCGCGGCTCGTCACCGGGAATACGGTCAGGTCTGCGCAGCTTGTTCGGTGTCGGCGGCCGGAAAGCCATCGCACGCATCATCTGTATGCTCTCGCTTTCGATATTCTGCTTTGTCATGTGCATGACCAGACCGAATATCGCAGCAAACAGGACCGTCACGACAGACATTACGACGATGACGAATTTTATCCTTAGCTTTTTCAGCATTTCTCATCACACTCCAGATGATAGCCAAGTCTGCGCACAGCCTCTATACGAACATCGGAGCCTATGCTTGCCAGCTTTTTTCTTAAAAATGTGACATACACCTCAACATGGTTTTCAACGGCGTTGGAGTCAAAGCCCCATACCTTAGTGAGAAGTGCTTCCTTTGAGATATGATTCGTGCCGTGCACCATAAGCAGACGCATCACGTCGAATTCCCTTGCCGATAGCCTGATGCTGTTGTCTGCGCATATCAGGGAGGCTGATTCAAGATCAAGCCTTGTATTGCCGAAAACAAGCTCGTTTACCTGTGAGCCCTGACGGCGCAGAAGCGCATTGACGCACGCGAGCAGCTCCCTTGAGTCAAAGGGCTTTGTCAGATAGTAGTCCGCACCGGAGTTGAGCCCCTTTACCTTGTCGTCTATATCAGACTTTGCAGTAAGCATGAGTATAGGCACATTAAGATGAGCATCACGTATATGCCTTGCGACGGTATACCCGTTCTGTAAAGGCAGCATGATGTCAAGTATGATAAGGTCATATACATCCGAGAGCGCGTACTGCTCCCCGCTTTCGCCGTCATATACAGCCTCGGCGTCAAAGCCCCTCTTCTCGAGCATAAGTCTTATCGACTCTGCAAGGACCTTCTCATCCTCTATTATAAGTATTTTCAAAGCGATACCTCCCCCTGTGCAGCGTTGTATTCACGTCTGTGATATATCATTATACATTATAATATATTATATTGCTGAATTCAAGCTGAAAACAGCACACTTTCGCCGGTTTTCACACAGTTTTCACTTTCGGGCACTTATCCTTTAAGTTTTTTTCAGCATCAATTCAGTTACGGGTTATATAATATCAGTAAGATAAAAACTATGACTCATAACTCATAAAGGGAGTGCTTATATGAAAAGATCTGATAATACAAAGAAAAAAAGGGGCAGAAAGGTACTGGTAGCTCTTATAGCGCTGTTTGCAGTCTGCGGCGGAGGCAGCGCAGCTCATTTTGTGCTCGCAGCTGAGAGAACTTCGGAAACATCGTCGGAATACCGCGAGTATTCCGTTTCAAAAGGCAATATAACCATAGGCACAAGCGAGAGCGGTACTGTCTCGCTGCAGCGTGAGTATGTATCCTATCCCTGCGGTGCCGAGGTTGAAGAGGTATATGTAAAGACCGGTTCATCCGTAAAGAAGGGCGATCCTCTTGTAAAGCTGTCCGTATCGGATATAGACGATGTAAAGGAAAGCTATGAGGAGAAGATAAGCTCAGCCTCACTTGCGCTCGATGAAGCAAAGCTCAACTATAAGACCAAATCAGAGCAGGCGCGTCTTACTCTTGAAAGCACCATATCCAAGGGCAATACAGCCGCTGCCGAATACAGCAGTTATCTTGAGAAGGCTGCCGCAAACAAGGAGAACTCACAGAAGGATCTTGCGTCACTGCGTGAGGAGCTTGAGGAATACAAGGCGCTTGACAGCACCTATGACAGCGTCTATGCAAAGCTTTCTGCCGCAAAGGACAAGCTCGATGCCGCAAAGGACGAGTACAAGCAGATGGAGAAAAAGTACAGGGAATATCAGAAGATAGATACTGCCAACAGTGAAGCTGCCGAGGCCCTGAAAAAGGAATACAATGACTATGTGGAGAGCGTGAGCGATACCAACGACGAGATAAAGGAACTCAAGACCGCGTTCGAGAATGCAAAGTCAGCCTACGAAAAGGCACAGGAGGACTACGAGACTGCGGTTGACGATTATGATACCACGGTACAGTCCGCAGCATCGGCATCGTTCTCGTCTTCTTCATCCACGTCGGACAATAACTCTAATGACAACAGTCAGAATACAAACGCTTCGGGCAATTCCAACAATCAGTCCAATGTGACCTCTGCTGAAAAGAAGGTCTCTAACGCAAAGAAAACTCTGAATACAGCTTCCCAGGAATACAACGATGCCCGTCTTGCATACAATGCTCACTATCAGAAGCTCGAGGACAAGATCAGCGATAAGATAGAGGACTATGAGGACAGGATCGACAAGCTTGAATCAGAGCAGTCAGAGCATGAGAAGATAACAAAGAGCTATAAGAACGAGATGGAGGATTTCAGCGAGAAGGTCACCGAGATCGAAGAAGAGTATAACGACATAAAGGAAGACTTTACCGACAAGTACGGTTCAAATGACAAGGACTCCATTGAAGAGAAGATCGAAAAGCTCAATGATGATATAGCATCATCGGAGCTGAATATACGCACAAGTGCTGTAAGCGAGACATCAGACGAACTGAATGCAAAGCAGCAGGCAGATCAGGCGAAGAGCGACGCAGGCAATGCACAGGAGGTATACGATCAGACGATAGCATCTCTTGAAAGCAGCCTCAGCTCAAAGCAGAAGGAATATGACAAGGCAGTCAGTGACTATGAGGAATTCTGCGAAAGCGTCGCTGACGGCGGTATAGTATATGCTCCCTGTGACGGTGCGGTCTCACAGGTAAGTGTCGCTGAGGGAGATACTATAAACGCGGATATGACCATCGTCACTCTTATGGACAAGAGATATATCTATCTCAGCTCCGCAGTATCTGAAGAGGATATAACATCGCTCTATACAGGCCAGGAATGCTCCGTCACCCTTTCTGCATATGAGGGCAGGACATTTGCGGCACATATCGATACGATCTCTACAGAGCCTGCAAGATCGTCGGGTTCGGTTAGCTATACAGTCACCGTCAAGCTCGATGATGAGAGCGGCCTTAATGTGCTCGAGGGTATGACGGGCGAGGTCGATTTCCTTGAAAAGCAGGTTTCCGGAGTGCTCTATGTCAATGTCAATGCGGTCACGTTCAGGGATGGCGTATCATACGTCAGAATGTACGACGACAGCGGAAATGTAGTTGAGAAAGAAGTCGTAACGGGCTTTACCGACGGCAGGAACGTTGAGATAAACGGCGTATCCGCAGGCGACAAGGTGCTTGCGGAGATAAGCCTTAGCAGCTCCGAGAAGAAGACAAAGGGGATGGGTACATGAGGATAAGCGAACTGTTCAGAACAGTTTTTATAAATATACTTTCCAATAAATCCAAGTGTGCGCTCACCTCTCTCGGCATCGTGGTAGGCTCGGCAACGATCGTGCTCGTTATAGGCATAGGCCAGGGCGGAAAGCTCGATGTTGCGGAACAGTTCAAGAACCTCAATGCAGGTGCTGTTGAAGTAAGCGCAGGCCAGTCGGCCGATACGATGATGGAGAATATGATGGGAGGCCCTCCCGGCGGAGGATCTATGCCTGATTTTACAAAGATGGGCGGCGGCAGCGGTCAGGGCGGATTCCCGGGTATGGGCAGCACAGGCCGTTCCGGCAGATCAGGCAGCTCAAACAGGTCGGGCGGAGGATTTCCGGGTATGGGAAGCTTCAGCGGTCTGTCAAGGATAGGTGCGGTTAAGCTCACCGAACAGGATGTGGAAGATATATCTGCGGTAGTCCCCGATATAGATGCCATATCAATAGTAGCTGACGGCGAGGCCGCAGTAGACGGGGGAGAGCTTGAAGAAGAGACAGAGATGACTGTGGCAGGCGTTATGCCCGATTACAGTGATATAAGCAATCTCACCCTGCAGTACGGCAGCTTCTTCACTGAGGATGACAACGAGGACAAGGCAAAGGTTTGCGTTCTCGGATACAAGACGGCACAGAATATATTCGGCGCGGCATATCTTGCAACGGGTGAATTCATCTCGATAGAGGGCAAGAACTACGAGGTGCTTGGTGTACTGTCGTCGATGGGAAATGTAGTATCGGGCATCAGCCCCGATGAAGCGATATATCTGCCTTATTCCACTGCGGCAAAATACGTTTTCGGCAGCAGCATATCCCCGAAGATAACAGCAGTGGCAAGCGATGTTTCGTGCGTTGAGGACGTTATGGCGAATATCGAGACAGTGCTCACCCAGAACTATCCCGATGCATCCTTTACAGTCACCGATGCAGGCAGTGAGATGCAGGCAGCGGAAAAATCCGCTGAAACTCTGCAGACGCTTCTTATCGCGGTTGCATCAATAGTATTCATAGTCGGCGGCATAGGCATTATGAACGTGCTTTTTGTCACCGTAAAGGAACGTACCGCCGAGATAGGGCTTCTCAAAGCGCTCGGCAGCAAGCGTTCGATGATACTCATGGAATTCCTGCTTGAAGCGGCTATGATAGCCCTTTTCGGAGGGATGATCGGAGTAGGTGCGGGATATGCGCTGATACCCGCTGTAGAGCTTACGGGCACAAGAATAGTTGCTGTAGGCTTTGCGGGACTGCTGTCTCTGGCATTTGCGCTCGTGACGGGTACTGTATTCGGATTCTATCCGGCATATAAGGCATCTATGCTTACACCGATCGAGGCGCTCAATGAAAACTGATTTAGGAAGTACTGAAAGGATGAGATATATGAAAAGAAAAATGAGCTTCATCGCGGGGGCAATGGCAGTGTGTATCCTTGCGGGCTGCGCGTTCACGGGATGCGAAAAGAAGTCTGAGGAGCCTGAAAAGACGACCGAAACAGCTGCTGTGAACAACTATGTGAAGAAAGACAGTGATACCGAAGTAACGGGGGAGATCAGTTCAATAGTCGGCAATGAGATCACTCTTGCGATAGGAGATGCGGATACATCATCATCAGACAGCGATGAAAAGCCCTCCTTCGAGGATGGTGAGAGACCCTCCTTCGGAGACGGTGAAATGCCTTCCTTCGAGGATGGCGAGATGCCATCCTTCGGGGACGGTGAAAGACCCTCCTTCGGAGATGGCGAGATGCCCTCTTTCGGAGACGGCGAGAGACCTTCCTTCGGAGACGGTGAAAGACCGAAAAGGAAAAAATCAGCCTCGGTCACCAAAACAGGCGAAGAGAAGAGCTATATAATACCCGCAGGAATGCCTGTAACGGGCCTCAGCGGCAGAAAAACAGATTATTCGGGGCTCAGCGATGGCATGGTGATAAAGCTCACCGTAAACAGCGACGGTGTTGTCTGCGCGGCTGAGGTACTGTAAAGGAGAGCACTATGGAAGTTATCCGCATGGAGAATATACGAAAGACATATCATATGGGCGAGAATACGCTCGAGGTGCTCAAGGGCATTTCACTCACCGTGAATGAGGGAGAATTCCTTGCCGTGCTCGGTCCATCGGGCTCGGGTAAATCTACACTTATGAATATGATAGGCTGTATGGATACCTTTGACAGCGGCGAGTATTACCTTTCGGGCAATGCCATTCACGATATGGATGACGGAGAGCTTACGGATATACGCAACAGATATATAGGCTTTATATTCCAGAAATACCATCTTATACAGAAATACAGCGTGCTGCGAAATGTGATGATGCCGCTGCTGCTCAGGGGAGCATCAGCGGGAGAGGCGGAGGAGGCAGCCCGTGAACAGCTTGACAGACTGGGTATGAGCGACAGGATATACCACAAGCCCAACGAGCTGTCAGGCGGTCAGCAGCA
>CACZPE010000277.1 GCA_902782875.1 uncultured Ruminococcus sp.
CATGGAAGAAGCAGTACGGCGGACGTATCGTCGAGCAGCTGAAAAAGCTCGGTTCCTCCTGCGACTGGTCAAGAGAACGCTTCACCATGGATGAAGGATGCTCAAAGGCTGTAAAGGACGTTTTTGTAAAGTACTATGAAAAAGGCCTTATCTACAGAGGCGAAAGAATAATCAACTGGTGCCCTCACTGCCGCACTTCTCTTTCTGATGCAGAAGTAAACTATGAAGACCAGGCAGGACATTTCTGGCATCTGCGCTATCCCTTCAAGGACGGCAGCGGATATGTACAGCTCGCTACCACACGTCCCGAAACACTTCTCGGAGATACCGCAGTTGCAGTAAACCCCAACGATGAACGCTACAAAGACATAATCGGCAAGACACTCGTTCTTCCTCTTGTAGGCAGAGAGATACCCGTTGTCGGTGACGAATACGTTGAGATGGATTTCGGTACAGGTGTAGTTAAGATCACCCCCGCTCATGACCCGAACGACTTTGAAGTAGGTCTGCGCCATAACCTGCCCGTTATCAACGTAATGACAGATGATGCAAAGATCACCGAGGATTATCCCGATTATGCGGGTATGGACAGATATGATGCAAGAAAGAAGATAGTAGAGGATCTTGAGAAGGGCGGCTTCCTTGTTAAGACCGAGGATCACGCTCACAACGTAGGTACCTGCTATCGCTGCGGCACTACTGTAGAGCCCAAGGTATCAACACAGTGGTTCGTTAAGATGAAGCCTCTTGCCCAGCCTGCTATAGATGCTGTAAGAAACGGAGACACGAAGTTCGTTCCCGAAAGATTTGACAAGATATACTTCCACTGGCTCGAAAATATCAAGGACTGGTGTATTTCACGCCAGATCTGGTGGGGTCATCAGATACCTGCATTCTACTGCGATGACTGCGGTAAGATGGTCGTAACCAAGGAAAGCTCCTGCACCTGCCCCGAATGCGGAAAGCCCATGCGTCAGGATCCTGATACACTCGATACCTGGTTCTCCTCAGCGCTGTGGCCTTTCTCCACACTCGGATGGCCTGAGCAGACGGAGGATCTCAAGTACTTCTATCCTACCAATACTCTGGTTACAGGATATGATATCATATTCTTCTGGGTAATAAGAATGATGTTCTCCGCTCTTGAGAATACAGGCAAGGTTCCCTTTGATACCGTACTTATACACGGTCTTGTAAGAGATGCTGAGGGCAGGAAGATGTCTAAATCCCTGGGCAACGGCATTGATCCGCTCGAGGTAATAGACAGCTACGGAGCCGATGCTCTCAGATTCATGCTTGCTACAGGCAACGCCCCCGGAAACGATATGCGTTATATCGATGACAAGGTAAAGGCTGCAAGAAACTTTGCAAACAAGCTGTGGAACGCTTCCAGATTCATTATGATGAATCTGCCTGACGGCTTTGAGGATAAGGGCCTGCCTGCAAATCTCTGCATCGAGGACAAATGGGTAATAAGCAAGTTCAATACCCTTGCAAAAGAGGTAGGACAGAATCTTGATGCGTTTGAACTCGGCGTTGCAAGTCAGAAGATATATGACTTTATATGGGATATCTACTGTGACTGGTATATTGAGCTTACAAAGCCCCGTATACAGGCAGGAGGAGAAAGTGCTGAGACTGCACAGGCTGTACTCGTATGGGTAATGAAGGGCATGCTCAAGCTTCTGCATCCGTTCATGCCGTATATCACAGAGGAAATATGGCAGGCTCTTGACGGTACAGGCGATCCTATCATGCTTGCAAGTTATCCTGTATATGATGAAAAGCTCGATTATACCAGCGAAGAGAAGGAATTCGAGAAGATAACAGAAGCAATCAAGGCTATAAGAAACCGCCGTGCAGAAATGAATGTAGTTCCGTCTGTAAAAGCTCATATCTATATCGAGACTGCAGACAGCGCCATATTTGAAAGCTGTGCAGTATTCTTCGAGAAGCTTGCTTCAGCTTCCTCGGTGAATATAGGAAACAGCTTCGATATTCCCGACAGTGTTACAGCAGTTACTACCGATGCAAGAATATTTATCCCTCTCTCTGATCTTGTTGACAAGGAGAAGGAGCTTGCAAGACTGGCAAAGGAAAAAGCAGCTGTTCAGAAGGATATCGACTTTTCAAACAACAAGCTCAACAATCCCGGATTTATGGCTAAGGCACCCGAAAAACAAATAGAAGCAGAAAAAGCAAAGCTGTCCAAAGCACTTGACAAAATGGAAAAGATCGAACAGTCTATCAAAGCATTCGGCGGCTGATAATAGTATACAGCCGCAGTAAAACACTGCGGCTGTTTTCTATGGGGGTAGAGACATGATAGATATAACAAAAGAGCAGCTTGAAAGGCTGTATAAAAAGCAGAAAACGATTTTCGGCATCAATTTTGGCATAGTAATAGTTTGTGTTGGAATAAATGTATTGCTCGGCAGTATACACAGACACGGCGTCGAGATCCCCGGATACCTGGCGATTACCGTGATACTGCTTATCATTCCCTGCCTGGCTGTGCTGTATTTTAAGGAAAAGCTCATCCCGAAAGAACAGAGAAGCAAAAGTGTTATTGAGGCTTACAAGGCATTACAGTATGATTATACCAGTGATAATGCCGTGCATGTTCTCCATCAGAAAATAGGCCAGGCACAGACATTTCCCGAAAAGGCAATGATATCGATGTTCCTTGCGGAAGTATACATATTCCGCGGACAGATTGAAGAAGCAGTATATATTGTAAACTCAGTTGACAGAAGCCAGCTGACAAAATATCCTTCCGTAGGTATGTCTGTATACGGTGATATCATAAGCTGCTATCTTGAAGCCGGCGACAACGACAGCGTATTAGCCGCTTACCGTGATGCTGAGCCGTTCATAAAGGAATGCGCTGAAAGAAGCTATACAAGATGCAATTCGGCTGTCGGTATACTCATTGATGTGAATAAGGCCGCAGGAAACTACAGAAAAGCACTTGATCTTGTTCTCATGCAGAACGAGTTTATGAATCAGTTCGAACAGACAGCAAAAAAAGCTGCAGCACAGCAGACTGCACCTCTCAACTCCTTTATCAGAGGTGTTAAATTCTATGAGACAGCAGAATTGTTCTATCTCAACGGTGAATATCAGAACGCTGCTAAGTCTCTTGATGCAGGCGGACCTATGCTTACAGAAAGTCCGTACTATCTCGGCAAGGCAAATGACCTCTCTGCAAAGATCGCACAAAAAATATAAACGGGGCTGATCGTATGCTTATAATAGATATAAACAAGGAAGAATTTGAGAAAAAGTTCAATGAAGACAAGAAAGCGCGCAAAACACATCCTGTTGTATTCATAATAGCTATAATCGCCGGCCTTCTGTTGCTCTATATCTCCGAAAGCTTTGTATTTACATTTATTGTTCTGTTTATATTCTTTCTGGTATACCATATTCTCAAGGCCAGAAAATACACGCCTAAGGTAAATACTCTGTATGTATCAAAAGCTGCAAAAAAGATGCAGAGCGATCCGCTGAGCGAGAAAACTCGTTCTGATCTTTATATAATGTCAAATGATGCAAAAAACTTTACTGACAAGGTCATGACCGATATCTTCATGTCTGAGCTCTATCTGTTCAGAGACGATATTGCCTCGGCAATAAATACCATGAATATGACAGACCGCATAAAGCTTTCTGTATATCCTGAAGCTGCATTACTATATTATCATGATCTGATAATGTTCTATTACAGCGCAGGCGATATGCAGAGCGTGCTGAATGTTTACTGTGATGCACAGCCTGTCTTTGAAAGACAGATGCATACAGATTTCGTTTCTCTGTTCAATGTGGCCGACAGTATGGTATATGTGAATTCAGCAGCAGGCGAATACCAAAAGGCTCTTGATCTTATGAACACGAAGAATCAGTACTCTTATATAATGAACAGCAAAAAGAGGCATTCAGTCATGTCTCAGATGATCAGATCCCTTATATTTATAGAAACAGCAGAGCTGTACTACAAATGCGGCCAGACAGAAAATGCCCGTCAGTGGCTCGATTC
>CACZPE010000278.1 GCA_902782875.1 uncultured Ruminococcus sp.
ACGTAGAATAATCGTTTTCTGTGCGGATGTTTTTTGAAAGATATTATGTTTCTTTCGGGGCGTGTTTTTTTACAGCCCCTTTTTGTTTATTCCCTGTTCTTGAGCACCTCTGCGGGAGTGATCTTCTTTATCCTGAATATGAGTATCTCGTTTATGACAAGATATATCACAAGCATCGAAGCATATAGCAGACCTATAAGCGGCAGCGGGAACGTAAGATCCATGCAGCAGGCCACATTTGATATAAAGGACGGATATATAGCATCTATCACCGTCTTTGCCAGCGGCATGCACAGCAGTCCGCCCAGTGCGACCACGACAAGATTGCCGTTGAGGTACAGAGAGCGTATCTCACGGTCTCTGAAACCGAATATCTTGATAAGGGATATGCCGTAGGACGAACGGTCTATCATAACCCCCATCATAAGGTACATGACCACGCAGAATATCACTGTGCCTGCGATGATGAGCGTCCATATAAGCGAGTGCATCTTCTCTATGAATACTCCCGATGCGCGCTCAACGTCCGCCTTCGTAGTCATGCTGTAAAGCCTGCCCTCGTCTATATCAAGGGCCTTGTCGGAGTATACCGCATTGTAGTAGTCCTTTTCCTCACCGAACAGATCGCACATGCTCTCCCTGTTCATGAATATCGTAAACCCGGGGGAATACTCACATACCGACGATACGGTAAAGGTGTATCCCATGCCCGTTGCATCATCTGAGAAGGTCACCTTGTCGCCTGTCCTGTAGCCGAGCCTTTCAACTATGGAATTGTTTATAACTGCCTTGTTTATGCTCTTTTCGGGATGTGCATCAAAGAAGCTGCTGTCATCGTCTATGCCTATGACGGTAACGCTGAGGTTATACCCCGTGTCATATGTGGTAAGGTCCTTTACGAAGGCTTTCTCACCGCCCGCGGGCGCTTCCTCGGTGGGGTACTTGTACATATACATGTACTCATATTTTGTATCCCTGATATTCTTGTAATTCACGTTGGAGCACATGGTGTATGTGTTCATGCCGAGCATGACTATGAGCATAGAGAAGAAGAGCCCCAGCAGGATCGTTATCGCCGAACGTATCTCACGCACCATCTGGCGCACCGCAAACATCGTCCTGAAGGATCTTGTCTTTACGGAAAACTGCCTGTACACCGAATCTGACTGCTCATTCTTCATAAGCGACAGCGCCGTGCGCGACAGCTTGCTGTTTATGACCGCCGCATTGACCAGTGCGCTGATCAGAGGCGGCAGCACAAAGGCATAGATTATCATATACACAGGATACACCATATCAAACTGCGGCAGCGAAAAATAATCATAGGTATCGCCCATCTGATCTCTTATGCCCGCAGGGGTCAACGCCAGCAGAAATCCCGCGGCACCGCCGACAAACGCGATTATCGTAGGCAGAGTGATATAGTGCCTGAGCAGATCCTTCTTCTTTACGCCGAGAGCATAAAGAGAGCCTATGACACTCGATTCACGCTCTATCTGATGCACCACGAACACGGATATGACATAGGAGAACAGTATCAGCATGATGATACCCGCAACAAGGCCTGCCATCCTGTCGAGCACGACATCCCCCGCCGCTGCGGCTATCCTGATGTTGTCATCGCGTCTGATAAAGGATGTGAGATTGTCGATATCTATCTCAAATACCCTGTCAAGCAGTTCATCCATGTCTTTTTTCAGGGTATCGGCATTTTCCCTGAATTCAGCCGTGCCGTCCTTGAGCTCCGATGTGCCGTCCCTGAGCTCCTTTGCTCCGTCTGACAGCTCGACAGCTCCCTTTGAAAGATCGTTTGTGCCTTTTCTCAGATTTTTTGTGCCGCTCACAAGAGTCGACGTACCGCCCGAGAGCTCCTTTGCTCCGTCAGAAAGCGACCTTGCGCCGTCTGCTGCCGTGCTCACATTCGATGTATATTCATCGATGCCGTTCTTGAATTCGAGCAGGCTGTCAAGGCTCTTTCTGAGCTCGGTTATCTCAGCCTGTCCCGATACGAGAGCCAGCCCGTCAAGCACAGTACCGTAATTGTCCCTTGTGAGGGTGACAGTCAGACCGTATGACGACAGCGAGCTCTGCACCGTTGCAAGATAGTTGTCAAAGAGCGCATCCGCACCGCCCGACAGCTGTGCGCCGTAGGCATCGAGATGAGCCATACCGTCTGACAGCTCCTTTGCGCCGTCGGAAAGTTTCTTTGCGCCCGAGTCGAGCTTTGCTGCACCGTCATCGAGTTCCTTTACGCCGTCTTTCAGCTCCTTGGCGCCGTCGGAAAGTTCCCCTGCCCCGTCGGACAGCTTCTTTGCTCCGTCGTCAAGCTCCCCTGCTCCGTCATCGAGTTCTGCAGTGGCATCACAAAGTTCATCCACGCTGTCTTCTATCTTCTGTCTGTCGTTGAGTATATCATCTATGGTCTCCCTGAAGTATTTATCCGTCACCTTTGTTGCATCGAAGTCAAGATTTGTTATCCTGTCCTTTACATCGTCATCCGTAACCCCGCTCCCGAGACGATAGGCATAGGTATAGTCCTCCGCCTTCTGTGTGCCGCTGTCCCTGATCTCATCGTACTGCTCATCCGTCACGAAGATAAGTCCGAAAAGCTCGCTCTGCACCGCAGTATCCGAGAAGTTCGCAAGCATATTGTCATAGTCGGGCACAGTGCCAATACCAGTTATCACGAAGCTGTAGCCGCCTGCGGTGAGGGTATCGCCGGTATGCACTCCGTTTACCTCAGAGAAGCGCTTTTCTATCACTGCTTCGCCGCTTTTTTCCGCAAGTCTGCCCTCGTCGAGCTGGATAAGGTCGATATCCTTTCTGTTTCTGAACATCCTGACCTTCTGACCGTTGTGTATATCAAGATCAAGGCTGAACATCTCCTCTATCAGGGTACCGCCATGCGCTACCTCTGAAAGCTCCTCGCTGCTCAGCGGCAGAAATACCGAGAACTGCCCGTCCTCTACCATATTTATCTTTGTTTGCTCCTGCGTACCCTGTATGATCACATCAGAGGATACCACTATGCTCGTGACAAGGAATATACCCATCACTATCAGCAGCATAAGTGCAAGATACCGCCCGAAGTTTGACCGCAGATCACGCAGCAGCCTTTTCCTAAGTACACTGTTCATCACAGATCCTCCAGTTCAGATGCGGGTATTCTTGTTTCGTTGATATAATCCTTTCTGATAAGTCCGTCCTTGACGATAAGCACCTTGTGTACCATATTCTTTATGGAATTGTTATGAGTGACTATCAGCATGGTCATACCGTATTTCCTGTTTATCTCCTCAAGCAGCACAAGTATATCCCTTGATGTCTTTGAATCAAGAGCGCCTGTCGGCTCGTCGCAGAGAAGCAGCTTGGGATTCTTGATAAGCGCCCTTGCTATAGCGCAGCGCTGCTGCTGACCGCCCGAAAGCTGTGACGGGAATTTGTTCTGATGCTCGGTGAGTCCCAGGGTCTCCAGCAGCTCGTCCATATTCAGCGGATCCTCCGCAAGGTATTCGCATACCTGTATATTCTCCCTCACAGTGAGATTGGGCACAAGATTATAGAACTGGAATATGAATCCCAGATTGTCGCGCCTGTAGTCAGAAAGCTCTGCGGGCTTGAGTCCGAATATCTCCTTGCCGTCAACCTTTACCGAGCCCGAATCCATGGTATCAAGGCCGCCTATGCAGTTTAGCAGCGTGGATTTGCCCGAGCCCGATGTTCCCTGTATGACGCACATCTGCCCCTTTTCCACCGATGTGGATATCCCCTTCAGCACCTGTATAAAGCTGGTGTCCTTGCCGTAGCTTTTCTTTACATCTTTTACCTCAAGATACATATCTGTTCTCCTTTCTTTTATGCGTATGCGCTGTATATCTCCCGACATACCGGCGTATACATAACGCTCCTTCTCTGTTCATGGTCAGTCTTTCTTAGATATCATCCTCAAACACATAGTTCATCCAGGACGTTATGAACATATCCATCATGGGCTTTATAAGCTCAAGCGCCTTCTCCTTGTCAGGCTCGTGGTTCATCATATGATCGAATGCATCCACCTGCATATGTGTCATATAGTGCAGCATATAGTGATTTACTCTCTTGCCCGGCAGTGCGGCGGCATATCTCTGCGCCAGCTTTGCATACTCCGCATCGAGCATGTCTATTATATTGTCGAGTATATTCTCATACACAGAGCCGTGGGCCTTGTCAAACAGCAGCATCATCACATCGTAGTGGTCGTACAGAAATCCGACTATCTTCTTTCCGAACTCGTCATGGTCGCCCTGTACATGGACATATGTCCCGGGATCCTCATCCTCTTCCTCGGCAAAATGCTCATGCATTATTTCCATAAAGCCCTCGAGCGCTTCATTCACCACCGCGCCGAAAAGCCCGTTCTTGTCCTTGAAGAAGAAGTATACCGCCCCTGTAGTGAGACCCGCATCTGCGGCAATCTTGCGAAGGGATGCCTTTGCAAAGCCCTTTTCCGCAAATTCTGCGCGCGCGCATTTTATCAGCTTGTCTCTGCTTTCCTTGTCGCTCATAAACGCCCTCCTTAGATAACAGCGTTACGTAACAATGTTATGTTAGCATATATTTCCGCATTTGTCAAGAGGAAATTTCAGATTTGTATAAATGAACAACCATTCATTTATTCTCCTGCGGCTGATTTGTTATCCTGTGTAAATATCGGGACCCTGTTTTGTATATATCGTATATACGGCCTTTCGGAATATATGCAGATATACGAATATACTATATTATAGCCCTCAATTTATGAATTATGATTGACAAATATGGATTTTGTGTGTATAATGAATATAGTGATAATCGTCACAAATCCGTGTAAAAGGGGGAGATCATCGATATGGGTATATCCGATGCATTATCCGTAAGGATAAAAGCTCCCGTATCCGTTATGTGATCTGAGATCTATTGCATACCAGTGCGGGCAGCTTTATAAAAAATGCAGAGGCAAAAAAATTTATTGTACTTTTCTGTTATTCTTTCGGTTAAAGAGACAAAGGGAAACCAAGGGACATAACCCCGCAGAAAAAA
>CACZPE010000279.1 GCA_902782875.1 uncultured Ruminococcus sp.
CTTTCTGCATACGTCGATGCCGATGATTTTGCATTCGTGGGACAGAGTCTGGGCGGCTGGTATGCGGATAAGCTCAGCAGGAAGTTCAAGCGTCCCTGCATACTCACAAATCCCTGCTATTTTCCCCATGAACTGGAGCTTATAGCCGCTTCGGGAATACCTGCGGATTTTTCGGAGCAGTACCGTGCCATGTCTGTTCATGATAAGAATGAGTTGGCTTATACTCTGTGCAGTGACGGTGATACTGTTCTTCCCGACAACTATCCAAACTGCGAAAAGCTGTCGGAGCAGGTCATCAGGGTTCACGGAAGCCACAGCACGATCGAAAACGTAGGGGAGCATATTTCAAAGCTGCTCGCCGAGATACAAAGCAACAGCCGATAAAACCAAAATACACAAACAGGAGCGGCTTTATTATATGAAAAATCGTTTTTATGATCTTATTACAAACACAAGAAAAGAACGCAGACTGACAGTGGAAGATACAGAATTTATTCTTGGCTGCTGCGGGTATAAGACTGAAATGTTCGATACAAGGTTCAAAATGGGAGCTAAACGCTGGAGCAGGCGCATGGAGTTCACAACTGCTCTGAAAGACAGCGGACTCAGGTATTTTGCATACATCAAATTCTATAAGCAAAACGATGCTTCCTATGCTCTTGTAGCAGGAAAGACCAAGATAACGGATTATTATCGTACAGATATCTGTTTTGCCAAGAGTGAGAAGTTCAAGGGCAAAGCCAAGAAATTCCTGAGAGATAATGATCTTGAATGGGACACTGAAAAGATCATGGTCGTTATTCCCCATGATACTCAGAACGAGCAGGAAGCCATAGACATCGAAAGGGAGATAACAGGCTTATTAGGTCTGTATTCAAGCTGAGGCGCATAAACTGATATGCACCTCTGAATATAAAAGAATAAGGGACTGCCGTCGGCAGTCCCTGTAATTTTAGTTTTTCTTCTTGGTGTTTTCAGCTTTCTCAGCTTCATCTTCGAGTATGTCAACTAACTCTTCAAGGTCAACGTCCTCGGAATCGTCATCATCATCGTCAGCAGCAGCCTTTGCAGTCTTCTTGCTGTTCTCGGAAATGAGCGAGCTGATAAATGCAACAGCAAAATAGATAACAAATATAAGAAGTTCAACAATAACGATAGTCTTTGTTGAAGCACTTGCAGCCTGACCAAGACTTGCACTTTCTGATCTTGTTGCGGGAACAAGGATATTGTAAGCGTTTGCGAACTGAACGTTCTCGTAGTAGTCGCTTGCAGTCTTTTCAGTAAGATCAACAAGGTTCTTGACTTTCTTGCTGAGCTCTGCAATGTCAGCCTCTACCTTTTCAACGTTAGCCTTTGAACTGTTCTTGTTGTTCTGGAGGGCATCGCGTCTGGAGGTATAGAAGTTTATATCCTGCTTTGCCTGTGCAAGACTTGCTTCAACAGTTACTTTCTGCTGGAACAGTAAGTCGTACTGCTCGGAATGAAGTGTGGATTCGGTATTTGTATTGTCTGTACCGTTGCCGAATACCTGAATAACGTCCTTCTGATACTGAGCGATAGATGTGTCAAGAGCTGCAAGGCGCTCTGTGTATTCGTCCTTATCGCGGTTGAGGTTCTCTATTCTGTAATTGTAGTAAGCAAGAGCGGAATCCTTATCCTTGGTTACGTTGTTTACAGAAACATAAGATGAGATCCTGTCAAGGTCGATGCTTGTGATAGTCTTTGCATAATCCGAAAGATCATTGAATGTATAGCCTGTAACGCTTGAACGGAATGTTGTATTGTCGTCCTTTGCAAGGCTGTCGAGGTAATTCTTGACTGTTTTCAGTGAGTTTCTGAAAAGGTCTACCTGCTGAGCATAGTCATAGTCCTTGTATTCAAGACTTGTGACAGCTGTACCGAGGGGCTCGTTGTAGCCGTACTCCTCATAGAAGTGCTCGCCGTACTTTTTGAGCAGAGCATTAAGGAAGTCAGCGCCCTCCTGTCTGCTGAACCCTGCCTTACCCAGGTCAAGCTTTACAGTGAACTGTGTGGGATAGTACTTTGTATCAAGCATAGCCTGTGCAGCCGAGAGACTTCCGTTGGAGGCCTGATCCATTACACTGCTGTGAGCTGTGAGCTGATCGTAAGCCGACTGGGGTATCTTGTAATCAAAGCTGATGCCTGTTCTTATATCCTCGATCTTATCAGTTCCGAGTCCGACTTCTTTAAGAGCATTTTCAACTACCTTGGTATTCTTCATGCTTTCGATCTCGAACTTGCGTCCCTTGGGGTCAAGACCCTTTTCAATGCCCGTATATGTAAAGCTTACAAGAGCGCTTACGGGAGTTCTTGCGGAAAAAGTCTTGTATGCCGAATAGCAGAATGTGAGAAGACCCGCGATGATAGCGATCACCAGCCATGCTGCAAGATGCCTTTTGAGCTGCTTGATTATTGCGGGACCCGAAATGACAGCTTCATCTTTTTTATCCTGATTTCTGAGCGCAGCGCCGAGACCGCGCCTGTTGTTCTTAGCCATTTTACCCTCCGTTTTATTGTTCGTTCCTTATATAACGGCATAACACGCCGTACTGTTCATTATATCACTAAAAAGGCACATCGTCAATAGCTTGACAGAAATTTCCGATATTTCGCTGAAATTGTCCCATAAGCCCTCGGTATTATTCTACATATCGTACCAATAATACAGAATGGCTCCCCGCAGCCTTTGCCGCGGAGAGCTGATTTGCTTTATATATAATTATTATAATGTATGACCCTTCTGCTTGATAACATTTACCACTCTGTCAACGCAGCTGCGGCATACAGACTCGTCCCGAGCCTCTACCATAACTCTTACAAGAGGCTCTGTACCGCTCTCACGGACGAGTATTCTTCCTGCGTCGCCAAGCTCTGCTGCTACCTTGTCGACCTCTGCGCGTACATCGGGGTCAGCCTGTGCGGCAGCCTTGTCCTTGACCTTTACGTTCTCAAGGACCTGAGGATATACTACGAATGGAGCTGCAAGCTCGCTGAGCTTCTTCTGACGGGACATGATGACCTGCATTATCTTCAGACTGGTGAGGATACCGTCGCCTGTTGAAGCGTACTTGGAGAAGATAATGTGTCCCGACTGTTCGCCGCCGATGCATCAGCCGTGCTCCTTCATGTATTCGTAAACGTACTTGTCGCCTACTGCTGTCTTTGCGTATTCGATGCCTATCTCGTCAAAGGCTCTGTAAAGGCCGAAGTTGGACATTACTGTGGTAACAACTGTATTGTTGAGGAGTCTGCCGCCCTCTTTCATGTATCTGCCGTAGATATAAAGGATATGGTCGCCTGTAATGACATTTCCCTTTTCGTCAACACACAGGCAGCGGTCAGCGTCTCCGTCGTAGGCAAAGCCC
>CACZPE010000280.1 GCA_902782875.1 uncultured Ruminococcus sp.
CTTCCACGCACAGGCAAATCCGTTTGATAATACCAGTGAACAGGAAAGTGAAGCCGGCCGTAATGGTATAAGAGCTTACAGCGGCCAGTATCCACTCCCTCTGCTTGGTTAATAGGTTTCCCCACCCTTTCGGGTGGGGATTTTTGTGTATAAAAAGAGTTACGTTTTGGTTACAGACATAAAAAAGCGGCATATCCTGCCGCTTTTTTTCATATTCATAAGTTATCCCTTGACCACAGCGCCGCAGTATTCACAGGTAGTGGTGGCGCCCTTCCTTATCTCCATCGTACCGCCGCAGGCAGGACACTTGACTCCTACAGTCTCAAGTATGCCCGTTACGGAATTCTCCACTGTGAGTACTACCGCAGGATCGCTGCCTCTGCGGAGTACGCAGTTGTGAAGGTAGTTTTTCGTTATCAGTACATCGAGTTCCTTCATTATGTCGAATATCTGCATACCCGTCTGGTCTATAAGCTCCTGCTTGTCAACAATGCCGTCGTTGTCGCTCTCGAATATGGATGCATAGAACTTTGTGCGCGATATCTTCTTTCCTGTCTTTGCGGCGATCACTATGAATGCCGCGGAACCTGCGGTGATTAGCGCAAAGAAAATTATGATCAAGATACTCATGACTATGTCATCGTTCTTGCCCTCCCAGTTGCCGAACAGGGCAAAAAGCAGCATAAATACATTCGGTATTCCCGTGACAAAGCCTATCACATAGAATATTGTCTTTAACACATTGGAACTGCTGATCTTGGACGTGTTTATATATTTGCTCATGGGTCTCCTCCTTGTATCATAACCCGTGCCGTTATCAGCACAGAGACGATATCATCTGTCATCACTTGCTCCGCTCACCGCTCATGGGGTTGGAATCAAGTGCGGTGCGGACATTCTCATTGGTAAGGTGCGTGTATATCTCCGTTGTGGATACGCTTGCGTGCCCGAGTATCTCCTTTAGTACCATGGGATCGACATTTCCGTACTGATACATCAGGGTAGCGGCGGTATGTCTCAGCTTATGGGTGGAAAGTCCTCTGCCGTCAAGGCCGATGCGGGTTATGGCGTTATCGACTATCTGTTCTACGCGCCTGTTGCCAATGCGTTTTTTCCGCTTTGAGAGAAAGAGTGCCTTTTCGTCAGTCTCTCCCCTTGCCTCAAGATAATCCGTGACAGCTCTTGCACAGCCCTCGTTGAGATGGAGTATGCGCTCCTTGTTGCCCTTGCCGAGCACCCTTACCGTTCTGTCCCTGAAGTCGATATCAGTGACATTGAGCCCCACAAGCTCCGACAGACGCATACCGCAGTTGAGAAAGAGCATGAGTATGCAGAAATCACGCTTGTAGAACGGATCCTCCGTGTCCATCTGCTCTACGAGCCGTTTGCTGTCATCAAGGCCGAGATATTTGGGCTGGCTCTTTCTGAGCTTGGGCTTCTCAAGATTCTGCACAGGATTGCGGTCAAGGCGGTAGCTGACTATCTTGCCGCCGCACAGTGCGTTGTAGAAGCCCTTGATGGATGATACCTTACGCGCCCTGGTCTTCTCGTTGTTGCCCTGCTCCTTGGCAGAGAAGCTGAGATAGGCATATACATCCTTAAGAGATACCTTTGATACGATATCATACGGCAGATCCGCTATGGTATCGCTGTCCTCGTGCAGTTTATCGAGCTTCAGGAAGCGGAAGAACAGCCGCAGGTCTATATAATACGATTCTATGGTATGCTCCGATCGGTTCTTTATATCACGCAGATAGTAGATATATTCCTCGAGATAATCGGGGCAGTCGGTCATATCCGTCATAATATCTCCTGTACAAAAAGCCCCGTCGCTTTCGGACGGGGCGGGTCTTTTCTAAGGTTCGGGATTATTCCTCGTCCTCGCTCTCGGTCTCTGTGAGAGCTCTTATAGAAAGGCTGATCCTCTTCTTTTCGATATCTGCATCGGTGATCTTTGCGGTCACTTCATCGCCTACGGAAACAACTTCCTTGACATCATTCACCTTCTTGTCAGCAAGCTGGCTGATGTGTACAAGGCCGTCGATGCCGGGCATGATCCTTACGAATGCACCGAAGGGAGTGATGGATACAACGTTGCCTGTAACTGTGTCGCCAACGCTGTACTCGTTCTCGAACTTAACCCAGGGATCGTCCTCTGTCTTCTTGTAGCCGAGGGAGATGCGGTCCTTCTCGGGATCGAGCTCCTTGATGTATACCTCAAGCATATCGCCTACATTTACTACCTCGGAAGGATGACGGATCCTGTCCCAGGAAAGCTCGGAGATATGTACCATACCGTCTATGCCGCCCAGATCAACGAATGCACCGTAGGATGTGAGGGACTTGACCTCACCCTTGAATACGTCGCCGACCTTTGCAGTCTCCCAGAACTTAGCCTTTGCAGCATCTCTCTCAGCGGAAAGTACCTGTCTGATAGAGCCGACTGCTCTGTTTCTCTGCTCGTTTACTTCGATTACCTTGAACTTCTGAACGGTCTTTACGAGGGGCTCAAGCTTGTCGTCCTTGCGTGCTGTAGCCTGGGACTTGGGGATGAATACTCTTACGCCGTTGTAAAGGATGGTAACGCCGCCCTTTACTACTGCAGTAACTGTACCCTCGAGGATCTCGCCGCTGTCCTTAGCCTTGATGATATCGTCAAAGCCCTTCATAGCGTCGATCTTCTTCTTGGAGAGCTGGACTGTGCCCTCTGCGTCATTTACCTTTGTTACGATGAAATCGTACTCTTCGCCGACTTTAACCACGTCCTCGGGCTTGAGAGCGGGATTGTCCGTAAGCTCTGACAATGATACGTAGCCTGACTGCTTAGTGCCGAGGTCAACAGTAGCTTCTGTATTGTTGACTGCGATCACTGTTCCTTTCACCCTGTTACCGGTATATATTCTTTTAAAAGAAGCCTCGAGCTCCTCCTCAAAGTTAAAGTCCTCGTCCATGTTAAATTTTTCGCTCATGTGGGTTACAACCTCCTTGATTATATAAGCCGGCGTCGAGGCACCGGCGGTAACACCTATCACGATGTCACCTTTATGAAAAATACCCTGAGGTATCATCATTTCAAGTTCATTTAAATTCTCGGCACAGTACGCACGGGCACAGTGCTCTGCGCATATCTCATACAGCTTTCTGGTATTCGAACTGTTATGACCGCCGAGTACTATCATAACATCGCTGACTGCGGCAAGCTCTGCTGCCTCGCTCTGTCTGTCAGAGGTGGCGCGGCACACGGTATCATATACCACTGTACCTTTATAGCGGCATGCAAGCTCCCGGCATTTTTGCCAATTACTTATATTATACGTCGTTTGCGGCATAATTGCAACACTTTTTTGAAAGTTTTCACAATTTTTTTTCAAATACGCGTCCAGAGCGGTGATATCGGGGACGACCGATACATTGTCGCCTCCGTGACCGGCTATGCCCCTTACCTCGGGATGATCCGCATCGCCGACGATAACGACATCCATCCCCTTTTCGGTGCATTCTGCGACTATGCGCTGGATGCGCTTTACAAACGGGCATGTGCCGTCGATATATCTGATATTGTTTTTCTCAAGTCTTTCGATGATATCCCTGCCAACGCCGTGAGAGCGTATGATCACGGTCTCATCCGCATCTGCCTCCTCGGGCTCGTTTATTATCCTCACGCCCGATGCGGCGAGCTTATCGGTCACAGAGCGGTTGTGTATTATCTCTCCGAGTGTGCAGCATTTGCCTTCAAAGCTCTCTGCAAGCTTCACGGCTCTTTCCACCCCGAAGCAGAATCCTGCGCTTTTTGCTGTTATTATTTTCATATCGGTTTCCTTTATAAAATAGTATATCCATTATAACATATAAAAAGTTGTTTGTACAGTGATTTTACAGGATTTCTTCCTGCGGAGCGGGAGCAGTCACTTCTTTAGGCGTGACTGAGCGAGACCGCCCCCGATAAAATAAGCGGGATAATTGGTAAATTTGTTATGGACTATGGACAAATCGTAAATTATGTGATATAATAACTATATATATGCTTGAAAGGCGGGGGAATATGGCGAAGTTTGACACAGGCATGGAAAATATGGTCGATATGTATATCTATGAGACCACATCACTGCTTGAACAGCTCGATCACATCCTTATGCAGACCGAGTCAGAGAACTCATTCAGTGAGGACGAGATAAACGAGATCTTTCGCATAATGCACACCATAAAGGGCTCATCAGCCATGATGGGTCTCGATAATATGTCGCACCTTGCCCATTCAGTAGAGGATCTGTTCTATATAATAAGGGAGCAGCATCCCGTGATAAACGATACGGGCAGGCTCTTTGAGCTTGTCTTTACCGCATCCGACCTGCTCAGGGCTGAGATAGACATAATAACGGAGGATACCGAACCTACGGATTTTTCCGCACATATGGACAAGATACGCTCTTATGCCAATGAGCTCAAGGGCGGTACGTCATCGCCATCCGTACAGGAAGAACCCGTACAGGAGGCTGTATACGCCGATGACGGCTCGGTGACGGTGAATGTGCGGTTTGAACCCGATACACAGATGATAGGAATGCGTGCGCTGGTGCTGATAAACAGCATAAAGCCGCTCTGCTCAGATATAAAGACCGATCCTGCAGAGACCGACAGTGAGAAGGCCGCTGAGAAGATGGCTGCTGACGGTCTGACGATAATATTCGTCTCGGACGATCCCGACAGCGTCGTGAATACCCTCAGCGAGGGCACATGTGTTGAGTCCTGCACAAGGGCACAGGCTGTCGAGAAGCAGGAAAAGGCCGAAAAAACAGTCAGTGCCCACAGCGGGCTGACCACAGTCAGGGTAATGTTCGAGCCTGACTGCAAGATGGAAAACCTGCGTGCGATGATGGTCGTCAACAATATCCGCGATGACTGCTCCGAGCTGGAATTCTCCCCCGCGAATATAGAGGACGATCAGAACACCGCACAGATAATAAGGACAGACGGATTCATAATACGCTTCCGCTCAGATCTCAGCGATGAGGAGATACTCCGCACCATAGGCGAGACACCGAGCGTAAAGAGCGTTGATATGATAGCCGCCGCCGTGCCGCACAGCGAGGCGGAAAAAGCAGAGGATCACACGGCAAAGGCCTCGGGCGGTGACAGGGACAAGAAACGTACACATACCGAGAGAAAACAGTCTCTCGTGTCTGTAAACCTGCAGAAGCTCGATCAGCTCCTGAATATGATGGGAGAGATAGTCATAGCCGAGGCTATGGTCACATCAAATCCCGATCTCAGGGGACTCAAGCTCGATAATTTCCAGAAGGCGGCAAGACAGCTGAGAAAGCTCAATTCCGAGATGCAGGATATCGTCATGAGCATCAGGATGGTGCCCATATCGGGCGCATTCAACAAGATGACGAGGATCGTCCGCGATATGAAGGTGAAACTCGGCAAGGAGACGGAGCTTGTCTTCGATGGCGAGGAGACAGAGGTGGACAAGTCTGTCATAGACAGTCTCAACGATCCGCTTATGCATATGGTCAGAAACTCGATGGACCACGGCATAGAGGACAGCGCCGAAGAGCGCATAGCCGCAGGAAAGCCTGCTGTTGGCACCATAAAACTCTCTGCATACAGCTCGTCTGGTGAGGTCGTTATAGTGGTATCCGATGACGGTAAGGGCATGGATCCCCAGAAGCTGCTCGCAAAGGCAGAGCAGAACGGTATACTCACCAAGCCCCGTGCGGAATACTCCGAAAAGGAGGCTATGGGTCTGATAATGCTGCCCGGATTCTCCACCAATGAACAGGTGACGGAATACTCTGGCAGAGGCGTAGGAATGGATGTCGTAAAACAGGGCATAGAAAAGCTCGGCGGTACCGTATCTGTTGATTCAAAGCTCGGAGAGGGCACAACGTTTACCATAAAGATACCGCTTTCACTGTCTATCGTTGACGGTATGGAAGTATCCGTGGGAAGCTCCATATTCACTATACCCATAAACTATATAAAGGAATCCTTCAAGCCGAGAGAGGGTCAGGTGATAACCGATACCGACGGCAAGGAAATGATAATGATAAGAGGAGAGTGCTTCCCGCTTATCAGGCTTGCAGAGCTTTATGACCTGGAGGGAGCGTATACAGACCTGTCTGACGGCATAATTATACTCACAGAGGCTGACGGTCACAGTGCGTGTCTTTTTGCAGACGAGCTTATGGGTGAGCAGCAGGTCGTAATAAAGCCTTTCTCGCCGCTGCTGCTTGGCTTCGGCGTAAAGCAGAACGGTATGGCAGGATGCTCTATACTCGGTGACGGCTCTATCACGATAATACTTGATATATCCAATATCCTGGCGGAAAACTGATCTGGGGGCGATAATATGAGCGAGAACAAGGGCTTTGCGGCTGAGGGCGGCGAGGTGCTGACCTTTACGGTGGACGATGTGTTCTACGGCATAGAGATAAAGTATGTCAACGAGATAATCGGCATAGAGCAGATCACGGTCGTGCCGAAGGTCCCCGATTATATCAAGGGCGTTATCAATATACGCGGAAAGATAGTCCCTATAATCAGCGTAAGAAAGCGCTTCGGCAAGGATGAGATACCCTATGACGAGCGAACATGTATTATAGTGCTTGAGTACGAGGAAAATCAGGTGGGCATAATAGTTGACCGCGTGCGCGAGGTCGTCACGGCAAAGCCGGGGAGCATATGCGACACGCCTGTGCAGAAAAACGTCAACACCAATAAATACATCAAGAACATAATCGAGGACAGAAGCGGCATAAAGCTGCTGCTGAGCTGCGAAAGACTGATACACGATCAGGAGAAATGACAGCCTGTCAGTGATCCGGAAAAACTAACGAAGGGAGGTAGCCTGATATAGTTAAGATAACAGACAGATGCTTTGATCGGCTGGTCTATTTTATCAAAGCTAATTACGGCATAGACCTCTCAAACAAGCGCGTGCTTGTGGACAGCCGCCTTGCTGCGACTGCAGCGGGAGAAGGGTATAACGACCTCGACTGCTATATCGAGGACGCTATGAACGATCCGGGCGGAAAGCTCCACAACCAGCTGGTAAACCGCCTGACCACCAACCATACCTATTTTATGCGTGAGTCAGAGCATTTTACCTATATGTTCAAACACGTGCTGCCGTATATAGAATCCACTGTCGATGACAGGGATGTGAGGATATGGTGCGCTGGGTGCTCTACCGGGCAGGAAGCATACTCCATGTCTATGGTCATGGACGAGTACTTCGGCTCTGACCGTGACAGATGGGATACCACCATACTTGCTACGGATATAAACACCGAGGCACTGTATACCGCAAGGAGCGGCATATATCCGAAGGAAGCGATGGAAGGCCTGTCGGAGGAGAGGGTAGAGAGATACTTTCTCAAGATGGCGGACGGCAGCTACCGTATACAGGACAGGATAAGAAACACTGTGGTGTTCAAGCGCTTCAATCTCATGGATGAGATAATATACAAAAAGCCTTTTGATCTGATAAGCTGCCGCAACGTGATGATATATTTTGCGCCCGATACCAAGGATGCGCTCGTCAAGAGGCTGTGTGAATGCACCAAGCCCGGGGGCTACCTTTTCACGGGCCATGCGGAAAACCTTTCGAGAGAATGCGGATATGAATATATAAGTCCCGCAATATTCAGAAAGCCTGTTTCCTGACAATACAAGGGGAGGGACATCGGTGGAAATCGAGAAATATCTTACCTTTGAAGTGGCGGATGGTATGTATGCGCTGCCGATATGTGCAGTGAGAGAGATAATCAGCGATGCAGCTGATATCACACCTATGCCCGGAGCGCC
>CACZPE010000281.1 GCA_902782875.1 uncultured Ruminococcus sp.
GATACTGAAAAAATGCGGTGCGGATATTATAGGCGGCCTTCAGGTGCGCATGCCTGATTCCGTATGCGACAACAAGATGCTCAAGAAGACACTTGCAGAAAACAGGGAGATAATCAGCAAAGCTGATAAAAAAATAGAATCTGCAGCACAGGATATCATAAACGGCAGATACCCGAAAGAAGGCCTTTCGGTATTTGCACATGCAGCAGGGCTCATAGGTCAGAGGTTATGGTTTTACAGCAAAACAACAGGATACTCGAAAAAGCTGAAGGTTAACGACACCTGTACAGGATGCGGGAAATGCGCAAGGCAGTGCCCTATGGGGAATATAGAAATAAACGGCGGAAAAGCTGTCCCCCTCGGGAAATGCACTATGTGCTACAGATGTATAAGCTCATGCCCGAAAAAAGCCCTGACTCTGCTCGGGAGCACAGTCATAGAGCAATGCAGATACGAACGATACGCTAAAGAAAACTAAACAGGCATAAAAAACGGCCCTCATATGAGGACCGTTTTATCATCTGCAGCTCTTTTTCTGTCTGTACATTTCCTTGTCGGCGCGTTCAAAAACATCCTGAAGCCTCATGTCGTTCTCACGCTCAAAGGCAGATATACCGACAGATACAGTGACTTCTCCCCTTGAAGCATTCTCCTCAACACTTCTCTTCAGCTGAGACATCAGCTCATCGCGGTTATCATAATCCTCACCGCTGAGTATGACTGCAAATTCATCTCCGCCCACACGGAAAACAGGGCTGTGCTTGAATACGACGCATATCATATGACAGGCGTCCTTGATGTATTCATCGCCCGCATTATGACCGTTGGTGTCATTTACTATCTTCAGACCGTCAACATCGGCGACAGCTACCGCAAAATCTTTTATGCTGCCGTCGGTGATCTCATGATCGATCTTTTCCTCTGCCTGTACATAGGCATACTTGTTCTTGATGCCTGTGAGAGCATCCTTTGATGCCATATCCATAGCACTTCCGAGTGCAGCTTTGTATCCGAGTTCCCTGCGCATCGCCGCATCTATGTTTGTTACTGCTATGATTATATGTGACGAATCCTCTTTGGGACGCACCGCAAAAAGAGAAACATACTGCGGTCTGCCGTCGAGCATCAGGCGGTAATTGAGGGTATTTGCCCCTGTCTCGCGGAGACTTGCAAGAAAGACATCCTTTCTCATGGCCGTCATCATCATCGGCTGGTCTTCATAGTATATATCGTTCTTTATATTCCGCTGTGTATCGCCGAAGAAATCCGTACCGTGATCGCCGACCTTCAGCTTGGCATATTTTAAGCTCGAGCTGTATTCGGTATATTCATCAGTGTCGGTATTCACGTGATATATTACCTCATAATGCTGCGCCAGCGCCTTTATGATCTCGATGAACGTCTCACTCTTCTGAGTGATCGATTGCTCCTTGCGCATCTGCTCATCGATATCAATAACGCCCATGATTATAATATCAGGATCGTTTCTGGGGCTGATTACGATCATATTCACATACTTCGTCACATCTCCGAGGAGCTGTCTGTAGACAAGAGACATAAAGCCCGTTGTGCTCAGGTTCTTAATAAGCTTCTCTTTTGACATTTCATCAAGCAGTCTGTCAACATCATCCTTATGGATGTATTTCTTTATATCCGCTGCGGCATCCTCAAAGAAGTCCCTGCCGTGCTTGGTCGTACCAAGACGCGCATATTCCCTGCTCGCACTGTATTGAGTATACTCATTCGTAACTGCATTGACGTAGTATATCACTTCATAGCGGCTTGCAAGAGCATTGGCTATATGATGATATGTTTCCTTCTCCAGATCGAATTTGGATGCACTGCGTACCTGTTCATCTATATTTCTTACACCGATGATGATATACTTGTCATCATCGCCCATGCCCCTGATAGTCTTTAGAAAGTAAAATCTGGGTACGCCGTCTATCACAAGGCGATAGTTTATGGAAAATGATTTTCTGCTGACAAATGCCTGCATAACATTATCTTTTCTGAATGTATTCAGGAACATGTCCTGATCATCACGAAAGACAAGGATACGGCAGTTTTTCACAGTATCCGCATAGAAATCATCGCCCTTTGATATTACCGTGAGCGCATGATCTTCACCCGCAGGACTGTATTCAACATAGCTGTCATCTTCATTATCAACTACATATATAGATTCATAATCGCCCGCAAGTGCAAGCGCAAGACGTTCAAATGTGATATTGCTGTTCTGAAGTGTCTGATTGTTATTCATCGTTTCACCCGCTTTTTACCCCAGATGAGTGATACCCCTTAACATGAGATACTGCAGCCATCATTGTCCGTTTTTCTGTATGTATCCATCTATACCCGATAACGGTATCCGTCAGCGAATATAAAACCCCACTTGGTATTATTTTACTCTATATCCGACAAAATGTCAATATTACTTATCGAATTTATGAATAATAACGGTTTATCATAAAAATATTTATACATTTTCAACTAACTGTTTTCCTGAGAAGGCGATATAGTCTTCGTATGCCGCCTTTTACATACAGCCGAAACCATATTGTATTCATGATAAAAAACGTATACAGCCTGTAGCTTATTTCATCCGTGCTGTGCTCCCTGCCGCCGCGCACATATCCTGTCATCACACCGAGGATATCCTCGTCCCGTATGCCGTATTCCCTGCTGACACAGTTATCCCCCATAATGACATAGTCATCGGGGCGCACCTCTATCACCCTGTGAAGCACATATCTGTCAGTGCCTCTCATATAAAGCACAACATCGCCTGCACGGCACCGCTCACTGCCCTTTTTTCTTACCGTGAAGAGATCCTTTCCCTGACGCAGA
>CACZPE010000282.1 GCA_902782875.1 uncultured Ruminococcus sp.
GTGATAGACTGTCTTATCCACCATGTAGCATATGTCGAGAACTTGAATCCTTTTTCGTAGTCGAATTTCTCAACGGCCTTCATCAAGCCGAGATTTCCTTCCTGTATGAGATCCAGGAACTGAAGTCCGCGGCCTACATATCTTTTGGCAATGGATACAACAAGGCGAAGATTTGCTTCAGCCAGTCTGTTCTTTGCCTTTGAATCGCCGTCCTTCATACGTTTAGCAAGCTCGGTCTCTTCATCTGTTGAGAGAAGAGGTACTCTGCCTATATCCTTCAGGTAGATCTTTACAGGGTCGTCTGCGGATATCTCACCTGTGGCATCCATTTCCGCAATGCCCGCATCAGAAAGATCTATATCTCCTGTGTCAAAATCATCGATTACTTCTATATTGTTTGCCTTGCAGTTCTCATAGAACTGCTCGATCATTTCGGGATCAATCCCGTGCTTTTCCATGACATTGTTGACTTCTGTCATTGTCAGGGAGCCGGCTGCCTTTCCTTTTTCGAGCAGTGCCTCCGAAACTTTATCAAATATTGCCATTTATATACCCTTTCTTCCCGATCATTCGAGAAAATCCTTTACCTTTTTGCTTCTGCTCGGATGGCGCAGTTTTCTGAGAGCCTTAGCTTCTATCTGCCTTATTCTCTCTCTTGTTACATCAAACTGCTGTCCGACTTCTTCAAGTGTCCTTGAACGCCCATCCTCCAGACCGAAGCGGAGTCTGAGGACTTTTTCCTCTCTCTCTGTCAGTGTTGAAAGCACCTCTCCGAGCTTTTCCTTAAGCATGATCAGCGAAGCGGCATCCGCAGGAGCAGGTGCGTCTTCATCAGGGATAAAGTCTCCGAGATGGCTGTCCTCCTCTTCGCCTATCGGTGTTTCCAGAGAGACAGGATCCTGTGCGATACGCATTATCTCGCGCACCTTATCAGGTGACAGCTCGAGTTCCTGAGCAATCTCCTCAGGAGTAGGATCTCTTCCGTTCTTATGTAGAAGCTGACTGGAGGTCTTCTTCACCTTTGTTATAGTCTCGACCATATGCACAGGTATTCTTATAGTCCTTGCCTGGTCGGCTATTGCCCTTGTTATCGCCTGTCTTATCCACCATGTGGCATAGGTGGAAAATTTGAATCCTTTTTCATAATCAAATTTCTCCACAGCCTTGATCAGGCCAAGATTTCCCTCCTGTATCAGATCAAGAAACTGCATTCCTCTGCCAACATATCTCTTTGCTATAGATACGACAAGTCTCAGATTTGCTTCCGAAAGGCGCTTTTTCGCCTTTACGTCGCCATCCTTCATTTTTCTTGCAAGCTCCTGCTCTTCCTCATTTGTAAGGAGCGGAACTTTTCCTATCTCTTTCAGATATATCTTAACAGGGTCATCAACAGCAATCTCCTCTGTTGCGCTGTCAGGATCTCCCGAGACTATATCACTGATATCATCGATGTCAACATTGGTCTCAAGATCATCGATTATCTCGATATTAGCCATTTTGCAGGCATCATAGAAAGCTTCTATGACATCAGGATCAATATTGAAATTGTCCATTGCATCGCTGATCTCGGTAGAAGTCAGCTTTCCTGCTGCTTTGCCCCGTTCAAACAGATCGTCAAAAGATTTTTCCTTATTCATTTCTTACCCTTCTTAATTCCATCCGTTTTGCTTTTGCTGCAAAAAGAACATCACTTTTTTGAAGACTTCAGTTTTTTCTGAAGCTCTATAAAATCATCGTCGGACATAAGAGACGGAGGTTTCTGCTTCGCCCTGTCAGCATGATTTTTCAATGTTGAAACAAAATCATCAAAAGTCCTGCGATCTATTGCAAGCTCCTCTGATTCTGCTGCTATCTGAGCGACTCTGCCCATTTCATCTGCGGTAAGTACGCTCTGTAACCCCATAATATCTGTATCTTCACCCGATGCAAGGTGCTGCATATACAGCGTGAATATTTTTCTGTTAAGATCAGTCACAAAATCATCTGCACTGATAAACTGTCTTACATTTTCATATTCATCAGGATGATTTGACAGATATGCGATTATACCCTTTTCTGCTCTGTAAGCACCCGGATCGGTGGCTGCAACAGGATCCTCCCTGCGTCTCTTTTCGAAGGACCGGGTGCTCTGCCATTGTTTATCGTTCACAGCCCGTTGTTTTTTGCGTCTGATCATCTCGACCTGTGTCTGTACAGCAGCAGCGGAAATGCCCTGATCTGCCGCAACACGTGATATATATACCTCGCGCTCTACAGGCGATGCGATCTCTGATATGACCTGTGACGCCCGTTTCAGGTACTCAACTTTTCCTGTATCTGTGGCTATATCTATACCGTCAGCACATTTCTGCAGTTCAAAGCTTACCGCACCTTCTGATTTGTCAAGAAGATGCCTGAAATGCGCCGCACCGAATTTTTTTATATATTCATCAGGGTCCTTGGCCCCGTCTATCTTCAGCACTCTTGTACGTATACCCGTATCACCGAGCAGATTTATCGCACGCATAGCCGCTTTCTGTCCTGCAGCATCGCTGTCATACGATATGATAACCTCATCAGCATACTGCGACATTATTCTTGCCTGCTCCGGTGTGAGAGCAGTACCGAGAGTGGCGACCACATTCTCAAAGCCTGCCTGATTTATGGTGATAACATCCATATATCCTTCCGCCAGAATAAGTCGTCGTTCTTCGGAACGTTTTGCAAAATTCAGAGAAAAAAGATTCCTGCTCTTCCTGAATACCGGAGTATCTGAGGAATTGAGATACTTAGGTCCCTCACCATCTATTATCCTGCCGCCGAATGCAATGACATTTCCTCTCAGATCAATGATCGGGAACATTGCCCTGTCTCTGAAGCTGTCATATATACTGCCCTTGGTACTTCTTCTTGAAAGATTTGCTGCTACAAGCTCATCATCACGGAATCCTTCTGAACGGAGATGATCTGTCAGAGCGCTCCATGAATCAGGTGCATACCCAAGCCCGTATTTTGATATAGTCTGCGGCAGAAGCTGACGGGAGGAGAAATAAAGTCTCCCCTTTTCTCCTGACGGAGAGCTTGTGAGGATATGGTTATAAAACTGAGCTGCTTTACGGTTCATTTCCAGTATACGGCTCTTGAGCCTTGCCATATCACTGTTCACGGAATCTTCCGGCAATGTCATCCCCGCACGCTGCGCAAGATACTTCAGGGCTTCGATGTATTCCAGGTTCTCGTATTTCATCACAAATGTGATGACGTCGCCGCCCGCACCGCAGCCAAAGCAGTGAAAGAACTGTCTGCCCGTGCTTATGTGACATGACGGCGTTTTTTCGGAATGGAAAGGACACAGACACACATAATCTCTGCTGCTTCTTTTCAGAGGTATGACTGCGCCCATTATATCTTCTATAGGATTTGCTGCTTTAAGCTGTCGTATAAACTCGTCAGGTATCATATCAGCACCAGCGTTTCGGAATAAAGAGGGATTTGAACATATTCACGGCATAGCTGTCGCTCATACCTGAGATATAGTCGCATACAGCTCTTTCTTTTGAGAATCTGTTCATAATATCTATATACAGCTCAGGCATTTCATCGGGGTTCTTGCAGTAATACTGGAACAGCTTCTGCACCACTGTCTTAGCCTTGTTTTCTTCGGCTTTTGCTATTTCATTGCGGTATACATTCTCAAACATGAACTCATGAAGCTCATCCTGAGCCTTTGCTATCTGGGGATCAAGATGAATATTCTCCACACCGTTCTCGACTATTGACATGATAAGAGTGGTTATTCTCTCGCTCTTTGTCTTGCCGAGTACATTTACAGCACTCTGGGGCAGCATATCTTCCGTAAGTATCCCTGCTCTTATCGCATCATCGATATCATGGTTTATATATGCGATCCTGTCAGCCAGGCGCACTACATAACCCTCTTTTGTTACGGACATCCTGTCAGTATGGCATGCGATACCGTTTTTAACCTCATAGGTGAGATTGAGCCCCTTGCCGTCACGTTCGATATAATCAACTACTCTTACACTCTGCAGATAATGCTTGAAGCCGCATGAAGCAATTTCGTTAAGAGCAGCTTCTCCTGCATGGCCGAAGGGAGTATGTCCTATATCATGACCGAGAGATATAGCCTCTGTGAGATCTTCATTAAGACGCAGCGCTCTGGAAATAGTCCTGGCTATCTGCGCCACCTCAAGTGAATGAGTAAGTCTTGTACGGTAATGATCCCCCACAGGGTCAAGAAACACCTGTGTCTTATGTTTCAGTCTCCTGAATGAATTACTGTGAAGTATCCTGTCTCTGTCACGCTGAAAGCTGGTCCTGATCGGGCACTTGTTCTCGGGATCGCGTCTGATTCCGGTATGCTTCGATGTACACGCTTCTTCGCACAGAGTACCGAGTTCTATTACCTCAAGCTGTTCTCTTATCGTCATTGTTTCACCTCTTTGAAAACAAAATACATCTATAATAATATACGCAGA
>CACZPE010000283.1 GCA_902782875.1 uncultured Ruminococcus sp.
AAAAAGCTGCTGCACGAATGCAGCAGCTTTGATTTCTGATAGTTATCTGAATCTCTTCTTAGCTCTGAAGAAGATGAATGCGCCTGCAGCGATTATACCTGCGAAGAGAAGTGCGAACAGGATTATCGAGAGTATGGAGAGCAGGGTATTGGGCTTTTCTGCAAGAGATGTGTCGATATCGCCCACATTTGCGATCTGCTTGCCGTAGTTATCTGTGATGACAATGTTGTCGACCATCAGTACATCGTCCTTGTAAGCCTCTGTTATCGGTATCGATATGCCGAGCTTTGAATCAGATACATTTGCGGGAACAGATACAGAACCCTTGACCCATGTGTCGGGCTTGTCGGTAGCTATATTCTTGGATACCCACTGCTCACCGTCTGCAAAGAGCACGATAGCGGGTGTAGCCTTGGAAGCGGCCTTTGTTACCCTCATATTTACATTCATGGTGTAGCCTGCGAAGGACTCAAGACCGAAGTCAGAAGCGTCGAAGTAGATACCGCCGTACTGGTTGCTTACCTTTACGGCAAAATCCTCGCTCAGCTTGAGCGATCTGCCTTCGTAAGCGCCCTTGTCGCCGAGCTCAATCTTAAGATTGGTGTCAGACGCGTTGCCGAACTTGTGGATATATGAGAACGAACTGTCGGTATCAAATGCGAAGGTCGGCTTTTCGATCTTCTTCTCATCTTCGGTGTCCGCCTTGTCTGCGAATACCGCAGTTGACATTGTGAAAACAGATGCCGCAGCAAGAATGATTGCCATTAATTTCTTCATAACTGTATGCTCCTCAATGCGGGGATATGCCCCGTTTTTAAAAGCCGTGATACCTGATAGTTCACAGCATATATTCACTATTTTATTTTATAGTATTTTTATCTGTTTGTCAATATGTAATTAACGAATTTATAGATAAATTTTGTTCAGGATATTTGTGATGCGTCATCATGATATGGTGTCAAGCAGTATATCCTCGCCTGCAGCGGCATTTTCGCCCATGATAAAATATGCATAATCGCCGCTCATGCCGACAACGGAGCTTTCTGCAATGCGCCTGGTCTCGGGATAAAGTGCATCGCGCTCTATAGCCCTGGTACGGCGCTTTTCAAGAGCTTCGTATGCTTTTTGCGGGGAGTCTGAGCGTATGACGATTATCTCACTCATAACTGCGCTCGCAGGGCACTGCAGAACGGTGATATCACCGTATTCCGCGGTCAGGCCGAAATTCTCGCGGAGAATATACTCGTCTGTAATATACTGCATCTCGGGCCATTCACAGCCGTTCATAACCGCCTCGGCAGCCTGTGATGAGGTAACGGCGGATGTACTGCTGCACGCCGTGAGTATTATCATCACGGCGGCAATAAGCTTATTCCTCATTTGATTCCGCATTCTTTTCTCTGATGTACTTGAAGCCTGCGTCAAACAGGGCTATTGTGTTGTTCCAGCGAATACTCTGTGTTTCGCTTCCGAGGCATACGATGATAAGCTCGTGGTCAAAACGCTTTGCGGTAGCGACCACGCAGTAGCCTGCCTGATCGGTCATACCGGTCTTGAGGCCCTTTGCGTACATGTAGTAGTATTCATCGTCCTCACTTAGAAGCTTGTTGGAGTTGTACCAGTCCGCAGTCTCTCCCGAAAGAAATTCGGGGTTGCGGTACATTTTTGCGCCCGAAGCGGCTATCTCGGGGAATTTCTGGGAATATATCGTGATCTTCAGCAGATCCATAGCCGTTGTATAATGATTGTCATCGTGAAATCCGTCGGGGCAGGTGAAATGGGTGTTGGTGCAGCCTATCTCCGAAGCGGTGGAATTCATCTTGTCAACGAATATACCCACAGCTTCCTTTGCCGATATCTCATCGCCGCCGTTGCCGTAAAGCTGTCTGCCTATCTCAGCAGCAGCACAGTAGGACGCATCGTTGCCCGAGGGGATCATGATCGCATCGAGCATCATATCTCTGTCAAGCTGTGAGCCGTGCTTGAGGCCCGCAAGGCTCGAGCCCTCGATAACGAGATCCTGTTCGTCGCCGGCTGTGAATATCATATCTGGCTTTGCGTACTGCATGAGCAGAGCCGCTGTCATGATCTTTGTGGTGCTCGCGGGATATGCCTTTTCATTCGGGGCTTTTGCAAACAGTATCTCCTCTGCGGATGCATCGTACATCACGCAGTACGGGGTATCTATTATCATATCTATGGGGTAGCTGTCCTTTTCCTCGAATATCTTCTCTATCCTGCGCAGCTCGTCCTTGCGGAGCTGTTCCTCCATCTCGCTCTGGGTGGGAAGATCGCTCAGCTGTACATATTCGTCCGCAACGAGCTCCATCGGCCCCGAGGGCTTCATCTGGGAAAGCAGTGAAAAGCCCATGAGCAGTACGAATATAACTACGATAAGGATGAGTATCAGCTTCAGAGCCTTGCGTATCTGACGTATCTGCCGTTTGGTTAGGGTAACGCCGCCGCCGTTGTTAGCCATCAGTTCTCTCCTTGCGGCTTGTATCCGGTTCTGGATACCTCGAGCAGCACCTCATTCTCGCTCACCATAGAGCCGTTTGCATCTATGGTGTATCTGAAATACAGCTCGCCGCCGTCCTCAGTAAGCCTGTTTATTATCGAATGTGTGTATATACCGAGCACCATCCTGCCGTACTCTGTGTCATAATCGCAGTGATGCTTCTTGCCGTATTCTATGATGAGATTCTGGTCAAATACTCCTGTCCTGCTCATTGATACAAGATCTCTGCCGAAGCACTTCACCTTTGTGGTGGACCCTGTGAAGCCGGTGAGCTCGCTGTCGTTGTATGAAAGCTCCCAGCCTGTCCTGCCGTCATCGGTTGCGGGCGAGAGCGTGCCTTCTGTCATGAATTCCATTACATCGGGTTCAGCCCCGACGGTACATGATACGCTTTTGAGATTTATACTCACCTTGTTCATTATGTCACTTCCTTTCATGACAAGCGCTGCAGCTCGTCAACGGATACTTTTCTCACCGTGCATTTCATATCTCCGCCCATAAACAGGTGGGCGTTTCTGTCAAAGAGCTCTTCGCTGTCGGATGTGTAGCAGCAGAGGCTTCCCTGCGCTCTGTCGGAGCGGAGGCCTTTTTCGCCCAGGAGGGCATATGCCTTCCTTGCAGCAGCAGCTCCGGAGGATATGAGGGTGACTCCCTCGCCCATATATTCACGGACCGCTTCTATAAGGTGGGGATAATGTGTGCATCCGAGTATCAGCACATCTGCTCCGGATTTCTTTACGGGAGCAAGATAACGCTCTGTCATTTCCTTTACGACTATATCATCCTTGTCGGTTATGCCGTTTTCCACCATGGGAACAAACAGCGGACAGGCTGCAGATACGGTCTTTGCATCCGGGCGGACAGACAGTATGGCCTTTTCATATGCGCCCGAGGATATGGTCGCCTGAGTGCCTATGATGCCGATGATCCCGTTTTTAGTGGCCAGACAGGCTTCTTCTGATGCGGGTATAACGACCCCCATGAAGGGAGTATCCCCGGAGAGCCTTGCCGCAAGCTGTCTGTCGGTGCCGACTGCAGATGATACCGTGCCGCAGGCTGCTATCATCAGCTTGACGTCCTTGCTCCCGACAAAACGGATATCCTGAGCGGTATATTCAAGTATAGTCTCTCTGCTTCGTGTACCATATGGTACACGGGCTGTATCTCCGAAATATATTATATCTTCTTCAGGCATGAGACGCATCAGCTCTGCGACACAGGTAAGTCCACCCAGTCCGGAGTCAAAAACGCCTATCGCCTTGTGCTTTTCTTCCATAAACAGTGCCTTTCGTGTATCATATCGCCGCAGCGGATATATAAGCTGCAATCTTTATAATAGCATTATTCGTGTTTTTATTCAATAGGCAAATTATACTAATATATACTTTTTCTCGTGTTTTACAAAAATCAGGAGGAAAAAGGTGAAATACCCAAGGATAAATTCTATAATAAATTCACATATTGTTCATTGACAAAATTTTTCTCTTATGATATACTAAACAAGTTGATTGACGGGGTGACACCTCTGATATCGGTAATATGCGGAAGTGCTGGAATAGGCAGACAGGCACGTTTGAGGTGCGTGTGTCGTTGACGTGTGGGTTCAAGTCCCATCTTCCGCACCAACACCCTTCATCACTGAAGGGTGTTTTTGTATATCAGGGGCATTGGCGCAGCCGGGAGCGCGCAACACTGGCAGTGTTGAGGTCAGGGGTTCGAACCCCCTATGCTCCACCAGAATATCACTTTGTACAGCCGTTTGCGGGCATCCGTAAGCGGCTGTTTGTTATGTGATGCAGGAGGGGGGTAAAGCAGCCGCCCGCATAAATATATTTGCGTGTAGCATGTCGGCACTGCCGACAGGCTATTGTGATTGACAAAACATGAGGATTGTGATATATTAATGTAAAATCAGAGTACATAAACGATGACTCGTGTATGGATATGATAACTATATGAAGAAACAGGTGCGGACACCGTACTGAAAGGGGGCGTTCGGAATGGCACAGAATATTCCCGACAGAGTATTGAGCGATATTGTATTTCTGGCGGAAAAGCACGATGTTGACAGGATAACGCTGTTCGGCTCGCGTGCAAGGGGCACCCATACCGAACGCAGTGATATAGATATTGCCGTATCAGGCGGAGATTTTGATTCGTTCTGCTGGGATATTACAGAAAATGTCAGCTCATTGCTTGATTTTGATGTAGTGGACTGCGATCGCGGCATATCCGATGAATTAGCTGAAGAAATAAAGAGGGACGGAGTGGTGATATATGAAAAAGCTGGATAATTTTACACACTGCCTTGATGTGCTTCGTAAAGCTGATTTTGCTCTTGCAGAGGAAAATGAAATATACAGAACAGGCGTGATAGGTCAGTTCAATCTTACATTTGAGCTTGCATGGAAGGCGCTGCAGGCTGTGCTCAGGATACACGGGGCAGAAGGCGCTGAGACAGGCTCGCCGAGAGAGATACTGCAGCTCGGCTATAAACTGGGATTTGTTGATGATCCGGATATTTGGCTCACAATGATCAGAAAGAGAAACACATCAGTACATATATATGATGAGGAAGGTATAAATGAGATGCTTCTGCTCATCCGTGACAGCTTTACGTCTGCTTTTGGCGTGCTTGAAAAGACTCTCCGCGAAAAACTGGCAGAAGCCGGGGATGAGTTATGATAGTGATAATGAAAAACGCACCGCATATCGGGGCGTTTTTTGTCTGTAAAGACCAATATTTCAACCATTTTCTGTTTTTTGTTGCTTTTTTTCTTTATATATGGTATAATCTGTTTTGTATGTATACCTATCAAACGGAGGGAACGTTATGGAATATAAATTTTCAGACAAGGTCCTGAGTCTCAAGCCGTCGGCTATCAGAGAGATACTCAAGATGACATCCGACCCGAACATCATTTCCTTTGCGGCGGGAAATCCCGCTCCGGATGCATTTCCGGTCGATGAGATAAAGAAGATAGCAGCGGATATACTCAGCGAGAATCCCATCGCCGCACTGCAGTACAGCGTGACCGAGGGCTATGCGCCTCTGCGCGAGGCTGTGAAGATGCGTCTTGCCGACAAGGGCGTATACTCTCCCGACAGAGATGACGTGGTCATCACATCGGGCGGTCAGCAGGCATCAGAGCTCACCTGCAAGACCTTCCTCAACGAGGGGGATGTGCTTGCTGCGGAGAGCCCGAGCTTTGTAGGGTGCCTCAACGCATTCAGATCATATAATGTCGATCTTGTCGGCATAGAGATGGATGATGAGGGCATCAGCGCGGAGCTCCTTGAAAAGCAGCTTAAGGAGAAGCCCATAAAGCTTCTGTATGTTATACCCAATTTCCAGAATCCGTCGGGAAGATGCATGTCTCTTGCCCGCAGGAAGGCTATATACGATCTTGCCTGCCGCTATGACTTCGTGATACTTGAGGATGATCCCTACGGCGAGCTGCGCTTTGCAGGCGAGGATATCCCCTCCATAAAGTCCTTTGATACAGAGGGCAGGGTGGTATACGCAGGCAGCTTCTCCAAGATCGTATCACCCGGCATGAGAGTGGGCTTTGTATGCGCCGCTCCCGAGGTAATATCCAAGATAGTGGTCTGCAAGCAGGTATCGGACGTTCATTCCAATATACTTGCCCAGATGATATGCCACAGGATAATGACACAGTATGACTTTGACAGTCATATAGCAAGGCTCAGGGGCATATACCGCAGAAAGTACGGCATCATGGCACAGGGGATAAAGGACAATTTCTCCGACAAGGTCATCGTTACCGAGCCCCAGGGCGGCCTGTTCGTATGGGCAACGCTTCCCGAGGGTACGGATATGATAGGCTTCTGCAAGGAAGCAGTAAACAGAAGGGTGGCTGTCGTGCCCGGCAATGCATTCACCGCAAAGCAGGACGATCCCACTACCAGCTTCCGCATGAATTTCTCCACGCCTACAGATGAGCAGCTCATAAAGGGCTGCGCTATACTCGGCCAGCTGACCAAAGAATACCTCGGATAACGATCCGCTATAATATCACACACGGAAAGGGACCATATATGAAAGACAAGAAGATCATACTTTCGGGCATACAGCCCACAGGCACATTCACCCTCGGCAACTATATAGGCGCTGTGCGCAACTGGACAAAGCTGCAGGAGGAATATGACTGCATATATATGATAGCAAACATGCACGCGATAACCGTAAGACAGGATCCTGCGGCGCTGAGAAAGAACACTATGGATGCATACGCTCTGATACTTGCCTGCGGCATCGATCCCGAGAGGTCCATCGCGTTCATACAGTCACACAACCGCTGCCATGCTGAGCTCAACTGGGTGCTTGCATGCTCCACACAGTTCGGTGAGCTTTCAAGAATGACTCAGTTCAAGTCAAAGTCCGAAAAGCACCCCGACGACATCAACGCAGGTCTTTTTACCTATCCCGTGCTTATGGCGGGAGATATACTTCTCTATCAGTCCGACCTCGTGCCCGTTGGTGCGGACCAGAAGCAGCATCTTGAGCTTGCCCGCGATATCGCGCAGCGCTTCAACATGAAGTACGGCGAGACCTTCACCATACCCGAGGCATATATCGGTGAGGTGGGTGCCCGTGTAATGAGCCTGCAGAACCCGACTGCAAAGATGTCCAAGTCCGATGAGAACCCCAACTCCTGCATATTCATCCTTGAGGACAAGGACACTATCATCAGGAAGTTCAAGAGGGCTGTCACCGATTCCGATACCTGTGTGCGCTTCGCAGAGGGCAAGGACGGCATCAACAACCTTATCACCATATACAGCGCTGTTACAGGAAAGAGCGTTGCCGATATCGAGCGCGAGTTTGACGGAAAGGGCTACGGCGATTTCAAGGTGGCTGTCGGCGAGGCTGTTGCCGACCATCTTGCACCCGTGAGAGAGAACTTTGCCCGCATCAGCGCCGACAAGGAATACCTTAAGAAGTGCTGTGAGGACGGCGCCGAGAAGGCAGGCAAGCTTGCTTACCGCACACTTTCAAAGGCATACCGCAAGGTAGGCTTCAACTAATGCGGGCGAGGCCCGCAGCTTCTTCGCTGATGTATTGCTGCAAGAGGCTTTATTCGGGACTCGGTAACTCTTATTAAAGTGAAATTATGTACTTAACGGGCGAGGCCCGCAGCTAACCTCCCATGAAAGGGAAGTGTCCCACGCAGTGGACTGACCGACGCCGTCAGGCGGTGGTGGAAGGATTTTGGCACGGGCTATTTATGCTGCAGTTCGCCGTAAAACCCTTCCGTCAGCCCTAACGGGCTGCCACCTCTCCTTTCAGGGGAGGCAAGAGTTCGCTGATCTGTTCGGCGGTGAAAAGTCTCCCCGAGGGAGCCTTTAGGATAACTGCGGCGGCTATAGTTTTTTGAGGTGAAATATGGACAAGCCGAGGAAAATGCTCCGGGCGGTGATCATACTTCTTATACTCATTCCCGTATCTGTTGTGATATATACAGCAGGCAGCGTGATTACGGGAGAGATATTTCTCCCCGCTGCAGGCAATTCAAACGCAAAGCTGGTATACACCAACACCGCTACCATATGCTTAGAAGCAGAGACCGCGGGTCAGAGGATACCCGACGGCATATATACAGGCAAGCTCAGATATGACGCGGCCCATGACCGTCGGTGGGATGAATCCTACTCCCGTTCCGACACATCACCCGAAAGAGTATTTGCCGAGCTCAACACCCTCTGCGGTATCAAAAAAAGCGCATATTACTGCGTGGCAGTGAAGGACAACATACCTGTGGCTGCTTACTGGGGGAATTTCCCGGTACCCTATGACAGGGCAGAGGAGCTTATAGGCTCTTATGAGAGCGGAGCACCCTTCAGGGGCTTCTGCAAGACTTATACCGTCTCGGGCATCAAGAGTATTGGCAGCTATCCTGCCGAATGTTCTGAAAACACAGCTGATATACCATCATATGCTGCCCCGCTGACGGTATACAGGACGGATGATATCACATCCGCCGAGAGGCTCGGGTTTCTGCCCGAATGGCTGTGGACGATAAACATATACACAGTCCTGTGCCTTATCTGCGGTATATCAGAGGGCATCAGACTTCTTGTGAAGCGTATACGACACAGAAAGGAACGATAACTTTATGGAATATGCGGCGATAGTACTGCTGCTTTTCCTTTCCGCATTTTTCTCCGCAGCCGAGACGGCGTATTCATCGGTAAACAGGATACGTCTCAAGCAGGCGGCAGAGACAGACAAGAGAGCCGCAAGAGCGCTCAGGATGACAGAGAATTACGACAAGACGCTCACGACCATACTTGTGGGCAACAACATAGTGAATATACTCTCCGCATCGCTGGGCACCGTTGTCTGTACGCAGCTTTTCGGTGTAAAGGGCGTGGGTATCGCAACTATCGTCATGACGGTGCTGGTACTCATATTCGGCGAGATATTCCCGAAATCGCTTGCAAAGGACAATGCAGAAGCGCTGTCAAAGGCATTCTCCGCGCCCCTTTCGATACTGGGTGTGATACTCTTTCCCGTGACCTTTGTTTTCTCAAAGCTGAAAAAACTTATCTCACGCAAGGATGACAAGCCGTCCGTTACGGAGGATGAGCTTAAGTTCATCATAAATGAGATCGAGGCGGAGGGCGTGCTTGAGGAGCGTGAGCGCGATATTGTGCGCTCTGCGCTCGAGATAGACGATATGAAGATATCCGAGGTGCTTATACCCCGCGTGCGTATGGTCGCAGTGGAGGAAAACGAGGATATCGAGCGTATAAAGCAGCTTTTCTTTGAGGAGAAA
>CACZPE010000284.1 GCA_902782875.1 uncultured Ruminococcus sp.
ATAGATATATGCGGCAAGACAAACAAGTCTGTTATGAATTTCCTTTCGGGTAAGATACTCGATTCGCTTATCATCGGATGCATATGCTTTATAGCAATGAAATTCATGGGGCTTGAGTACGCGCTTCTCATCAGTACAATAATCGGCGTTACGAATATCATACCCTTCTTCGGCCCTATCATCGGCGCAGTCCCCTCGGCACTGCTGCTTCTGATATCCGAGCCGAAGCAGACGATACCCTTCATAATCATGATACTGCTGCTGCAGCAGTTTGACGGCAATATCCTCGGTCCTCAGATACTCGGCGACTCTACGGGACTGTCGGCTTTCTGGGTAATGTTTGCGATCTTTGTGGGCGGAAGTATGTTCGGCTTTGGCGGCATGGTGCTGGGAGTACCGCTTTTTGCCGTTATCTACGAGCTTATGAAGGATGCTGTGGAGAGTATACTCAAAAGCAGGGGCCTTGCTCACGAGACTGCTTCCTACTACAACGAAGGGGAATATATCCCCGATGACGGCGAAAAGAAGCAGAAGGAGAAAAAGCAGAAGAACGAAAGCATATTCTCAGAGATATTCAAAAAGAAAAAGTAGTATCATCAGTCCCGGAATTCTTTCGGGACTGATTTGATATCAGGTTATACAAGAGTGCATCATTTGTAAATTTTTATACCTGCCCCTGTGGGTGCTTGAGGAAAAAACTTCTCACAAAGGCGTTTGTATAAAGGCTTGCGGGCATCGGGGGCATCATGGCTCCGGGCCTGCTCCGCTGTAAGCCTGTACTTGACAATTGCGGCTGGTAGTGGTATAATATACATGCTTTTGCGGACTAAAACTTTAAACTCCCATTGGCATAAAGTAACGCAATGAAGTATGAAGAAAGAGTGACACGTTATGATGAATATGGATTTTATAAGGAAGCTGCCCATCCCCAAGGAGATAAAGGCACAGTTTCCGATATCCGATGAGGTAAAGGCTGTAAAGGCCGAAAAGGACAAGGCTATAGCGGATGTATTCACTGGCAATTCCGACAAGTTCATACTTGTTATAGGCCCCTGCTCGGCTGACAGGGAGGATGCGGTGATGGAGTATATCCACCGCCTTGCCAAGGTCCAGGATAAGGTCAAGGACAAGCTCATACTCATACCCCGTATATATACCAACAAGCCCCGCACAACAGGCCAGGGCTACAAGGGAATGGTGCATCAGCCCGACCCCACAAAGAGCGAGGATATGCTCGAGGGCATTATCGCCATAAGAAAGCTGCATACCAGGGCCCTTGCCGAAACAGGGCTCGGCTGCGCGGATGAGATGCTTTATCCCGAAAATCACAGATACCTCTCCGACCTGCTGTCCTATGTGGCTATCGGTGCGCGTTCGGTTGAGAACCAGCAGCACAGGCTCACAGCCAGCGGCCTTATGATACCTGTGGGTATGAAAAACCCTACAGGCGGAGATTATTCCGTTATGCTCAATTCAATAATCGCAGCACAGTCCGAGCATACCTTCCTTTACAGAGGATGGGAGGCTCACAGCAAGGGTAATCCTCTTACCCATGCGATACTCAGGGGTTATGTGGATAAGCACGGCAGATCTCACCCGAACTATCACTATGAGGATCTGGCACTGTGCTATGAGATGTACGCAGAGAAGGGCCTTCAGAACATGGCTGTTATCGTTGACTCCAACCACTGCAATTCCGGCAAGAGGTATGAGGAGCAGATACGCATATGCAACGAGGTGCTTCATTCCTGCCGCCATAATCCTGATATCAAGCGCTTCGTAAAGGGCTTCATGATTGAGTCCTATCTTGTGGACGGTGCCCAGAAGATCGGCGGAGGCGTTTACGGACAGTCTATCACAGATCCCTGCCTCGGCTGGGAGAAGTCCGAACAGCTTATATACAGCATCGCAGATCAGGTCTGATATGGAGATCATCATAATTGCTCTGCTGCTTCTCATGGGCGGCGGAGCGGTATGTGCCGCGACGGGGACGGTCTTTGCAGTAAGAAAGATACATCCGAAGGCGGCGATAGTGCTGTCGGTCATATCTGTATTCGCATTCCCCGCGGGAGCGAGATTTATACTCGGCACAGGGGTATCCCTGATATGTCTTGTGCTGTTTATCGGCAATGCGGTGTTCGTGACTGTACGCTCGGTGAATAATATGAAAAAAAGCGGTTCCTGACGGACCGCTTTTTGTGTTAAGAAAATCATACCATAAAAAAGCGAAAAATGTGCAATATTTGTTGTACATATTTCACGAAATAATATTGACATATCGGGGCGCTTGTGGTAGAATAACTTTGTATATATTATAGAAAAACGGGAGGTGGGCATAACGGTAGTCATACCATTCGACAATATATTCGATCCGAATATGACTATAGATGACAAGACAAAATACAGTCTTCTGCAGCTGTGCTGCACGCTTATCCATATGATGCTCGCCATCATATTCATGTTTACCCACACGATCCCGCTTGTTATATTCAACATTGTCAGCACGGTCGTTTATTTCAGGAGCAAGCGCCTGATAACACTCGGAAGATATGCTCCGTTCTGTTATATCACATTCGGTGAGATATGTCTGTGTGCTATATTCTCTTCGGTTATGGTGGGGCTGAGACCCGGATTTCAGATGTATATCATAGGGATAATGCCCGTAATTTTCTATATGCAGTTCTCCATAAGGCAGAAGAGTGATTCCTTTGTATCCACATTCATTGTCGGTATACTGGGTATAGCATCGTTTCTTGCGTGCAAGCTGATATCCATGCTTGTATATCCCGTGTGCGAGATCGTGGACAGCATATTCGATTCGGTATATATTTTCAATTCGTTCTGTATGTTCACGCTGCTGCTTTTCTTCTCCATGGTATTTCTCAAGCAAATGCAGAACACCCATACCCATCTCGAGAAAGAGAAGGAGGAGATGGAAAAGAATGCCGGCGTGGATGCCCTCACGGGCCTGAATAACAGGCGCAGTTTTGACAAATACATAGATGAGCTCGATCGTAAGGGCGATGTATATTCCTTTATCATATGCGATATCGACAATTTCAAGATGGTCAACGATACCTACGGACATGAGGCAGGGGACGAGGTGCTCAAGAATCTGTCCATGATGATAAAGTCCGTGGCGAAGCCCCCTGCAAGACCCTTCCGCTGGGGCGGCGAGGAGCTTGTGGTGCTTACCGATATGCATATCGAGGAGGCTCAGCGCCTTGCGGACAGGATAAGACGCCATGCGGAGCGCATAGTCACCATATGGGGCGATAATGATATACGCTGTACCATGACTGTGGGCGTTGCCGAGAGCACCGAGGCGCAAAACTGCGAGGAGCTCATGGCCATTGCCGATCAGAGACTGTATGTCGGCAAGACGAGCGGCAAAAACCAGGTGGTATACAAATAATTCCTTTGCTGATCAGGATCTGTTGACATCCGTACCCATGGGGGTGCGGATGTTTTTTTGATGGGCAAAAATATCAAATGAAAATCAAGTCGGTATAGGTGATTGTGAATTTTTCCGAATTTAGCAAAAATCCTCTGCGGTGCTATTGACAGAGCCGCTCAAAAATGGTATAATTCGTTTGATTGCGTTCTATTGTCAGGTGTACCCTGATTCCATAGACCATTGCAACAAAAATGAAAGGACTGGTCATAGAAGTGAAGAGAGTTTCAAAGCCGGTTTTTTTCATCGTGTTCCTGCTGATAGCTGCCTTTGCGGCATCCGTATTTTTCGGGTTCAGCTCGTATTACGGTGATAATAAAACGGTTTATATCAAGGGTACCGATGACATACGATTCGGTATAGATATCAAGGGAGGCGTAGATGTTACGTTCACGCCGCCTGAGGGCTTCGATGCTTCCAACGAGCAGCTCGATGCCGCAAAGGAAGTTATAGTACAGAGAATGCTCACGCTCGGTATCACCGACTATGAGGCATATATCGACTACAACAGCGACAGAATAATCGTCCGTTTCCCCTGGAAGGAAAACGAGGCCAACTTTGACCCCGAGGCTGCCGTAAAGGAGCTCGGCGAAACTGCCCGCCTCACATTCAGAGAGGGCAATTCCACCGATATCAACGGTCTTCCCACAGGTGAGACCGCTGAGAACATCGTGCTCGAGGGTTCTGATGTTGCAGAGGCATATGCAGCTTACGATCAGCAGCAGTCCGAATGGATAGTTGCTCTCCGCCTCGATCCCAACGGTACCGAGAAGTTCAGAGAGGCTACACAGAAGCTGTATGACTCCAAGGGCGTTATCTCGATATGGATGGATGATACCATGATATCCTATCCGAGAGTAAACTCCGTTATCACAGACGGCAATGCCACCATCACAGGCAATTTTGACGTTGACAGCGCAAACAAGCTGGCAAACCAGATAAACTCCGGTGCGCTCCCCTTCAAGCTCGTAACATCGAGCTTCTCGACGATATCCCCGTCACTCGGTATGGGCGCTCTTGACGCTATGGTAATCGCAGGTATAATCGCGTTCATATTCATCGCGGTATATATGATAATCACCTACCGTCTGCCCGGCGTTATCGCAGTTATCTGCCTCGTAGGCCAGGTAGCAGGCACGCTCGCATTCGTTTCTGGTTATTTCGGCTTCAGAGAGGGCTCTATACTCACGATACCCGGTATCGCAGGTATCATACTTGCGGTCGGCATGGGTGTTGACGCGAACGTTATTACCGCAGAGCGCATAAAGGAAGAGCTCCACGCCGGCAAGACACTCGACGGTGCGCTGATAAGCGGATATTCAAGAGCACTCAGCGCTATCCTTGACGGTAACATCACGATGATACTTGTTGCTATCATCCTCATGGGTGCATTCGGTACGACCGACAGCGTATGGGCAAAGATGCTCAAGTTCGCATTCTTTATGTTCGGCCCCACCACAGCAGGTACCATCTATTCATTCGGCTACACGCTCCTCACAGGTACGGCACTCAACCTCTTCTTCGGCGTGCTGTGCGCAAGGCTCATGACAATGTCGCTCTCGAGCTTTAAGGCATTGAGAAAGCCGTGGCTTTACGGAGGTGCGAAATGAGCAGACCTGAAACAAAATTCAACATAAAGTTCATGGCCAACAGAAAGAAGTTCCTGATACTCTCTGTTGCCCTGATAGTATTCTCGATACTCTCGACATTCATATTCGGCGCAAAGCTGGATATACAGTTCAAAGGCGGTACGCTCATCACCTATCTCTATGACGGCGAGATCGATCCCGGCGCATTCAGGACAGATGCCGAAGCTGCTCTCGGCGGACTTTCGGTGAATGTCACCACAGGCTCGGATTTCCACACGGGCAAGAACAAGATCACCGTTTCTCTGCTTTCAAACTCGGGTCTTACCGCTGACAAGCAGATAGAGCTCACAAACTCCCTTGAGGAGAAATACGCAGCAAATAATATCGATCTTCTCGAGTCCACCGACGTTTCACCCTCCGCAGGAAGTGAGTTCTTCAAGAAGTGCCTCGTTGCTGCAGCGCTTGCAGCGATCGTGCTGATACTCTATATCGCAGTAAGATTCAAGAACATCGGCGGATGGCTCGCAGGTGTATGTGCGATAATCGCACTTTTCCATGATATCATCATAGTATACGGTGCTTTCGTGGTACTGCATATGGATATCGATGCAAACTTCATGGCGGTTATACTTACCATCCTCGGTTACTCCGTCAACGATACCATCGTTATCTATGACCGTATCCGTGAGAACAAGGGCCTTTACAAGAACAGTCTCTCTCTCCCGGATCTCGTGGATCTCTCAACAAATCAGTCCTTTGTACGTTCGATAAATACATCTGTCACCACTATAGCGGCAATGGTGATAGTATCTGTAGTATGTGTCATGAGAGGCGTTGATTCGATAATATCCTTCTCCGTTCCCATGACGATCGGTCTTATCGTTGGTACTTATTCTTCTCTCTGTGTTGCAGCACCTCTGTGGGTATACCTCGAGGAGCGCATCGGCAAGAAGACCGAGAAAGAGACCGCAAAGGCATAAACCCGAAAATGATCCGCACAGGCAATGCTTGTGCGGATTTTTTATAACAGGAGACCGGCTATGACCACACAGGAAATAAGAGCACAGCTTGCCGCCCTCGGCGGCGATAATCCCGTTGCGGATGCGACTATACCAAATAAATCAATATCCTTCGGAGTAAGGGTACCGGACCTGAGAAATCTTGCAAAGCGCATAGCAAAAGAGGACTACAGGGGGTTTCTCGACAGCGGCGCGCGCGAATACTTCGACGAGCAGATGCTCAGAGCCTATGTCATAGGCTACGCTAAGGATGATTTTGACACCCTTCTCGGGTATTTCACCGCCGAGATACCCTATGTTCATGACTGGGCTGTCAATGATGCGCTCTGTTCGAGCTTCAAGCACGCAAAAAAGCACCGTGAGCAGACTCTGAAGGCGCTTGAGCCGTATATCACGTCCCATAACGAATTCGAGTGCCGTGTGGTTGCTGTAACACTGCTGGCACAGTTTATGGACGGTGAGTATCTGTCTGTAGTAGAGGATATACTCGAAAAGCTTGATACCACAGGCTACTACGCTATGATGGGCGTTGCATGGGCAGCGGCCGAGATAGTGTGCAGATTTCCCGAAGAGGGTATGGCTTTTATGGAGAGGACTACGCTCGATGACCGTACATTCGGCAAGGCAGTGCAGAAAGCGTGCGAGTCCTTCAGGGTAAGTGATGAGGACAAGGAAAGGCTGAGAAGGCTTAAGGCTGAAAGGAGTGCGTAATGGATAAATGGCTTATCGAAAGGCAGATGCCCAATCATCTCATATCAGCCTGCGGGCTTGTGGAGAAGGACGGGCTGGTGCTGTTGGTAAAGAATCCCGTAAGGGGCTGGGAGATGCCCGGAGGCACTGCAGACCAGGGCGAAGCGATAACCGATGCGCTCAAGCGCGAGATATTCGAGGAGTCGGGTATACTCTGCGAGCCTGTGTATTTCACGGGGGTATATCAGAATCTGCTGGTAAAGGACGGCTACGGCCCGCTTGAGGGCATGAAGGTGCCGCCTGTGATAAATTTTGCCTTCATATGCAGATATATCGGCGGTGAGCCCAGGATATCCGAGGAATCAGAGGATGTTCGTTGGGTCACTCCCGAAGAAGCAAAGGTACTGGTCACGCATCCGCTGTATGAAAAGCGCCTTGCGGATATGATGAGCTATGACGGTGATGTTACTTTCAGCACATATGAGTATGACAATCAGTTTGCGGTTTTTCTGAGCGATAATAAGCTGTGAATTAAAAAAGTTAATATATGAACACATAATCATGTATTGATATTAGCCTTTCACTGTGTTATGCTGTATACGTAAGGATATGTACGCGTATGCGATAGAAAGGATATATATGGAACGTTATGACGTAACGGGAATGAGCTGTGCTGCCTGCTCCGCCAGGGTCGAAAAGGCTGTCAGTGCGGTGCCCGGGGTGACCTCATGCTCGGTGAGCCTGCTCACAAATTCGATGAACATAGAGGGGACGGCTTCTCAGAGCGATGTTATAAAGGCAGTGAAGGACGCGGGATACGGTGCATCGGTAAAAGGCGCAAAGGCTGATGATACGGCACAGACAGACAGTGGTGCCAGAGATCTGCTTATAAGGCTGATCGTATCTGCAGTGCTTACGCTGATACTCATGTATTTCTCCATGGGGAATATGATGTTCGGCTTTCCGCTGCCTGCATTCTTTGAGGGAAATCATATTGCGGTAACACTTGTTCAGATGATACTGGCCGCATCGGTCATGGTCATAAACGGCAGATTTTTCATAAACGGCACAAAGGGTATCATACACCGTGCGCCGAATATGGATACTCTTGTGGCTATGGGCTCGGCTGCGTCATTCATATGGAGCGTGTATGTGCTTTTCAGGATGACCGCTGAGGTATCCTCGGGGGATCATGCCGCCGTGATGAAGTCTATGGGCGAGCTTTACTTTGAGTCAGCGGCGATGATACTGACACTTATTACAGTGGGCAAGACTCTCGAGGCACATTCAAAGGGGAAGACCACAGACGCGATAAAGAGCCTGATGGAGCTGTCTCCGAAGACTGCGAACGTGATACGTGACGGCAAAGAGATCACCATCCCCGCAGAGGATGTTGTAAAGGGTGATATCTTCACTGTGCGCCCCGGGGAGAGCATACCTGTTGACGGTATCGTGACAAAGGGCAGCAGTGCAGTTGATGAATCCGCTCTTACTGGAGAGAGCATACCAGTTGACAAGACAACGGGCGATAAGGTTTCTGCAGCGACGGTCAATCAGTCGGGGTATATCGAGTGTGAGGCTGTGGGTGTAGGCGATGATACCGCGATAG
>CACZPE010000285.1 GCA_902782875.1 uncultured Ruminococcus sp.
AGGCATGGTTCTCCGTGATGTAACTCCTCTGTCCCTCGGTATCGAGACCGCAGGCGGCGTATGCACCAAGATGATCGAAAGGAACAAGGCAATACCCATCAAGCATTCTCAGGTATTCTCCACCTATGCGGACAACCAGACCGCTGTTGATATCAACGTATTACAGGGTGAAAGAGAGTTTGCAAAGGACAACAAGCAGCTCGGCATGTTCCGTCTTGACGGCATCGCTCCTGCTCCCAGAGGCGTTCCTCAGATCGAGGTAACATTCGATATCGACTCCAACGGTATCGTTCATGTATCCGCTAAGGACCTCGGCACAGGCAAGGAGCAGAACATCACCATCCAGTCCTCCACCAACATGTCCAAGGAGGATATAGACAAGGCTGTTGCCGATGCAGAGAGATATGCAGAAGAGGACAAGAAGCGCAAGGAAGAGGTTGATATCAAGAATCAGGCTGAATCCCTCGTATTCCAGTCCGAGAAGGCTATAAAGGATTTCGGCGACAAGGTATCCGAGTCTGACAAGGCACCCATCCAGTCCAAGATCGACGAGCTCAAGAAGGCTATCGAGAGCGGCAATACCGCTGATATGAAGGCTAAGACCGACGAGCTCCAGCAGGCTGTATATGAGCTCTCGAGCAAGGTATACCAGGCTGCGGGCGCACAGGCTCAGGGTCAGCCCGGCCAGCCCGGCGAGGATGCTCAGCAGACAGGCGACCAGGGCGGCGATGACGGTTTCGTTGATGCTGATTACAAAGACGTTAAGTAATTAACGATGCAGACCTGCACCTAAAATACAGGTGCAGGCTTTGCGGTTTATGATATGAAAGAAGAACACAACATAAAGAAAGGGATCACACATGGCTGAAAAGCGTGATTTTTACGAAGTGCTTGGCATACAGAAGGGCGCTTCTGAGGACGAGATAAAGAAAGCGTACCGTGCGTGCGTAAAGAAATACCATCCCGACCTGCACCCCGATGACAAAGAGTGCGAGGAAAAGATGAAGGAAGTAAACGAGGCATACGAGATCCTCTCTGACCCCGACAAGAAAGCCAAGTACGATCAGTTCGGCCATGCGGGGATAGATCCCACGTACGGAGGCGGAGGCGGATTCGGAGGCTTCTCGGATTTCGGGGATATGGGTGATATATTCGGCTCTGACATATTCAGCAGCTTTTTCGGCGGCTCTTCATTCAGAAGCAACCGCGCAAATCCCAATGCACCGAGAAGAGGTCAGGATCTTCAGACCAATATCACCATCGATTTCATGGATGCCTGCAAGGGCAAGGATGTGGAGCTGAAGATAAAGCGTTCCGTACAATGTCCCGACTGCGGCGGTACAGGCGCAGGTGCGGGTTCGACTGTCAATACCTGCCCCGACTGCGGCGGCTCAGGTACGGTGCAGACCGCTACAAGGACGATACTCGGCATGATGAGCTCCTCCCGTCCCTGCACACGATGAGGCGGAAAGGGCCAGACCATACAGAACCCCTGCTCGAAGTGCCGCGGCAGCGGCAGGGTGGTAGTACCCGAAACTATCAGTGTATCCGTTCCTGCGGGTATAGATGACGGCAGGACGATGCAGGTAAGGGGCAAGGGCAACGCAGGCATGAACGGCGGACCTGCCGGCGATCTTCATGTTGTTGTATCCGTGCGCCCCGATCCGATATTTGAGCGTGACGGCTATGATGTTACCGTTGAAGTGCCTATCACCTATATGCAGGCGGTGCTCGGCGACGATATCGTAGTGCCCAGCATAGACGGCAAGAAGAGCATGAATATACCCGAGGGTACTCAGTCGGGCAAGATATTCAGACTCAAGGGCCTGGGCATACAGAAGCTGCAGCGCAGCAACGAGCGCGGCGACCAGTATGTAAGAGTCATCGTTGAAGTGCCCAAGAACCTCAACAAGACTCAGAAGGATCTGCTCAGAAAGTTTGAGGACAGCCTCGGTGAGAGCAACTACAAGAGCCGCAAGAATTTCTTTGACAAGATCAAGGATATACTCAAGAACGATATTGAATTATAAGATGAAGCCCCGCAGCTGTGCGGGGCATTTTTATTGTCTGACTATAGCTGTATCCTATCACGGGTTATAAAAAAGAACTGTTTGACAAAATATATTCTATAAGCTATAATAACGTCAGTAAATGACAAACGAAAAATCTGAAAGGAGAATCACCATGAGAACTATGTGTTGTTTTTATCTGTGTAAAATTACATAGCAGATGAAAACGGCACCGGTATCTTTATGTGTATACGGAGAATGCAGTTTTCTGCATTCTCCTTTTTGTTTTTTGGAGGCATTATGGTAGACAACAAGGAGAGTATGACTGCAAAGCTTTGCGCATTCGCAAGAGCGTATCATTCATACTTCATACGGGATAAGATAGCAGACGATCACCTTGCATACGATTTTATGGGCAGAGAAAGCTATGACAGCACGAGACGGTTCATACTCAGCAGATATGTAAACGGTGATACTGATAAACTCAGGGACTTCATAGAGACATATTTTGCGCCTATACCCATAGCAAGACAGAAGTTCACCGAGACACGACTGGAAAGATTTGCAAAGGGCGGCAAGTGTCAGTACGTGATATGCGGAGCGGGGGCTGACACCTTTTCGTTCAGGAATGACAACGAGGATATCGAGATATTTGAGGTCGATCATCCCGACACGCAGTATTTCAAGATCGACAGGATAAATACCCTTGAATGGAATATACCCGGCAATGTACATTTCGTGCCCGTGGATTTCAATAAGGAAACCATGACAGGCGGACTGATAAAGGCAGGCTTTGATCCCGGTAAACGCACATTTTTCAGCATACTCGGAGTGAGCTATTATCTGACACTGCCGGTATTCACAAAAACGCTCGAACAGATCGCGGAGCTTTCATCACCGGGCAGCGTGCTGGTATTCGACTTTCCTCTGCCGGGAAATGATTTCCCCGAAAGAGTGGGGTATCTTGAGCACCTTACGGAGGAACTCGGGGAGAAGATGAGCGGCGGATTTTCATACAGCAGTGTATCCCGTGCGCTTTATTCGCTCGGATTTCAGATAGACACATATATGCCGCCCGACAAGGTGCAGAAGGCTTTCTTTGACGGCAGGAAAGACGGCATGAGAGCCTTTGAGAATGTATCGCTGCTTTCGGCGGAATACACGGGCGGATATGCATTTGAATAAAGAACAAAAACAGGAGTGATAAAAATGAGTTACGAAAGAGAAAACACAGCACTTATCCACGGAGGTATATCGATAGATGAAAGAACGGGAGCGGTGAATATCCCCATCTATCAGACCTCTACCTACAAGCAGGATGGCCTGGGTAAAATGAGAGGGTATGAGTATACCCGCACAGGCAACCCGACAAGAGAGGCTCTTGAAGCGCTTATCGCAGAGCTTGAGGGCGGCGTTGCGGGATTTGCGTTCGGCTCCGGAATGGCTGCGACCACTGCGGTGCTGAGCCTGTTCCACAGCGGCGACAGGATACTGATATCGAGCAATGTATACGGCGGCACGTTCAGAGTGCTCGACAAGGTATTCGATCATTTCGGTATAACCTACCGCATATCCGATACATCGGATCCCGAAAGCTTTGAGAAGGATATCACCGATGACGTAAGGGCGGTCATCATCGAAAGTCCCGCAAACCCGCTCATGACCATAACGGATATCGCGGCGATATCGGAGATATCACACAGGCACGGGCTTGTGGTAATAGTGGACAACACATTCATGACACCGTATCTGCAGAAGCCTCTGAAGCTGGGCGCGGATATCGTGGTACATTCTGCCACAAAGTATCTCGGCGGTCATTCCGACCTTGTTGCGGGCCTTGCAGTCGTATCTACTGAAGATCAGGCAAAGAAGCTTGCTTTCATACAGAATTCCACCGGCGGAGTGCTTTCGCCGTTTGAATCGTTCCTGCTGATAAGGGGTATAAAGACACTCGGCGTCAGAATGGACAGACATACGGACAATGCCCTTAAGGCAGCAAAGTTCCTGAAGGCGCACAAGGGCGTGTCAAAGGTGTATTATCCCGGACTTGAGGACGACAGGGAATATGA
>CACZPE010000286.1 GCA_902782875.1 uncultured Ruminococcus sp.
GATGCATCATACCGTATGAGATCTGTTTCGGACGAGATAGAGCATTTCAGGTCAGAGCTTTCGGATTCATTGACAGAGCTTTACAAGCTGAAGGAACTGCTTTCAACCATAAGCTCTCTTACAAAGCAAAGCTGTGATATGCTCAGTATTTGCGAATCCTCGCTCAGATCCGTATCTGATGCGGATATTCCTCAGAGCGAAAAAGCCCTTATATCTCACAGTCTGCGTGATATAACACTTTCTCAGGCTGTCGCTCAGAAAAATATAAGCATCGCCGAAAGCTGGCTTATAAAGACAGACAGTCTTATCTCAGGGCTGGATTCATTCGAGAACCATCTTATTCCTCTCTGGAAAGCACAGTATCAGAATGCAGGCATATCCTGTAAAGCAGATGATATGAAGCAGGTCTTTGAAACAGGCCGCCTTTTTACACAGAAGCTGTCTGAAATAATAAGGAAAGTGACGGAATAATGGATTACGAGCATATAATACACAGCTTTGATCCTGTATTTGACAAAAACAGCAGGATACTTATCATGGGAAGTATGCCCTCTGTAAAATCAAGAGAGTGCGGTTTCTATTACGGTCATCCCAGAAACAGGTTCTGGACGGTGATATCAGCCATAACCGGATCACCGTTGCCGCACAGCACTGAAGACAAGAAAAAACTGCTTCTTGATCACGGTATAGCTATATGGGATACTGCAGCAGAATGTGATATAATCGGTTCATCCGATCAGAAAATAAAGAATGTTGTCCCCACTGATCTGCGTATCATCACAGATAAATGCAATATTGAAGCGATATTCGCAAACGGCGCAGCTGCTGCAAATATGTATCGTAAGTATCAGAAGCATACTCTCGGTAAGGAGATCATGATTCTTCCCTCTACAAGTCCCGCAAACGCTGCATGGAGCACCGAGCGTCTTATAAAAGAATGGAGCAAAATAAGAGAATATCTTCAAAAAAATGACTTGTGAAGGTCTTTCACAAGTCAATTTACACTTATCAGACGTGTTTCTGCCGTGTTCATAAACGCTCAGGATGATCAGCTTTTCAGCTTATCATTTGTTATATAGTTTATCAATCCCAGAAGTCCTTCTTCCTTAACAAGAGCAATGCCCGTTGCCTCATCCCCTAAAACTACTACAGAGTCTCCGGGTTTGATATCAAACACCTTTCTTGCTCTTGCGGGAAGAACTATCTGCCCCTTTTCCCCTACCTTGACTGTGCCGAATATATGTTTTCCTTTCGGTGGTATGCCAAATCCTGAATTACCTGCGGGTTCATAGTTGATAAGATCATCAAGGGATACACCGAATACCGATGCCAGAGCCTGACAATTTGTAATATCTGGTACAGATTCCCCTGTTTCCCACTTTGAGAGTGTCTGACGGGATACTCCCACTTTGTCCGCAAGGTCTTCCTGCGACATTTTATTCATTTTGCGAAGATATAGAAGATTATCCCTGAACATTCTTTTTCTCCTTTCTTATGCCAAGTACGGCCCATCTTATAAACGGTATCCTCGATACAACAGCATTCAGAAGGAACGCTCCGCCGAACCCTGCGATCATACTGATCATATATACATGAGGTGCATTCATATCTGTGCCCAGTACGCCGGACTTTACCAGGAACAACGCTGCTGCAGATATGCAGAGATAATGGAACATATACAGTCCGAAGCTGTGTGAAGACATCCAGCGGGTAAAGCTGTTCTCAAAGTCTGCAAATTTTGCTGCGCCGCCTATTATCGAAAGACATCCGAACCAGGAGTATACAAGAAACAGCGGAGTCTTATTCACAGGTGCATCAGCATAGTTCTGTCCGAAATACATAATACAGAATGCTGTACCTGTTGCGAGAGCAATAGCCAGAAAAAACCAAAATCTCTTTTTGAGTATCTCTGTGACTTCATCATGAGAGAACACAAAGTAACCCAGCAGGAACATCAGAGTATAAAGCCCGAACCTGTATACGACAATAACAGGAGTATTGAGTATCTGACCTGCGCCCCAGACAAGAACAGCCATAAGTATCAGCACAGCAGTGTTCGTTTTCCCGCCAAGCTGCCACAGACGATCTTTTTCAGCCTTTCTCATCAGAACTATAAGCAGGCAGAAAAGCCAGAGCATCTGCATATACCACATAGGCCCGATGCCGCTTAACATCATAATAATAAATAAAATCGGAAAAGGAAGTCCAGGCATTGTATCAAACGCACCCGACAGTGACATGCTCACATATCCCTGTATGAACCAGAAAAAAGCCAGTCCGACCGTAACGGGTATCAGAAGTTTTGTTGTTCTGCTTCTTATGAATTCCTTTGCTGTATGGCGTTCGAGATAATATCTTGAACATATTCCCGATACTATAAACAGAACAGGCATAAGCCACGGGTATACTATATATAGTATCATATCGCAATACAGAGGGACTTTTTCTGAGACATTACCCAGTCCGCCCTGTACACCAACTGAATTATACATGAAGAAAACATGAAAAATAACAACTATAACCTGAACTGCCCAGCGTATGTTGTCAATGTATGACTTTCTCATATATATCCCACCTTTTCCACTATTTTTAACATTATTATATAGGAAAACTTACGTTCTTACAACCAAGTCATCTTTGCAAAAGAGTACAGATAATGTTAAATATCATGGCAAAACTCAGAAAGTCATATTATCATAGTCGTCCTTTTTTATTTCCAGTTCAACAACGTTTTCCTCATGAGGTGCGGATGGTGCTGTGTCAAAGCCGACAGCCCTGTAGCAACGGTATGCCTGCTGGTTGTGTTCAAAAACGCCTATGGTGACTTTCTCAGCGCCGAGTATCTGAAAAGCGTATTTAAGTGCAAGTTTCAGCATTGCCCTTCCGATGCCTTTGCCACGTATATTGCTGTCTACTATAACCCAGCCGAATCTTAGTATCCGTCTGTCACCGTTGGTATACCTTATTATAAAATGTCCCAGCGGCCTGCCATTCTCTGCGGCGGTCATTGGATAGAAATTGTCAGATTCAGTACAGTCTCCGTTTTTGTTGAGGTATTTATCGTTTATAATATCCGCATTTATCGGAAATTGTCCGAATCTTTCACCGCCCCAGTTTTCAAATACAGTTCTTTCACTGCACCATTCGGCAATACATTCAGCATCGCAGCTTTTGTACGGTCTTATTATCATTTGGGAGACCTCCTTTACATACTCCTATATTATCTGTATTATATCACAATATATGGTTTTGTCAACTATATTCGAGCCGTTACAATCTGCATCAGCTCTGTCGGGTTATACTTTATCGAGTAAAAGTTATCGGAGTGATGTAATCATCCACACTGAATAAATCAACGAAGTGAATACAGGCTCAGATTGCCTGTTATAAATCTTGACAAAACTGTGAAAATATTGTATAATATATCAAATCATATATTGGGAGCGTGTGCCCATGAATAATGAAAACAAGAGCATCCGCAATATGAAAACAAGTATGATACTTTGCTATGCTATGATAATAATCATTATAGTGGTAGCTTTATCATATATTACTATAACTCAGACAGACAGGATACTCAGAGAGAATGTCAGCGCCCTCTCATCAGAACTCAACAGTCAGATGCGCATGAACATCAACAGTTATCTTGAAAGATGCGAATCAACGGCTACTCTCGTTTTTGCTGACAAGGAAAACTATACATATGACGCTACAGATCCTGACAATGACGAATATGAAGCGCTGAATACAGAGAGCCGAATCTCGTCAAATCTCTTTAATCTGTGTATTATGGAGAATTTTGTCGATTTTGCGATAGTATACTCCAACAACCATGTGATCGGAAAGATCTCCAATGCCACCCGGGATAATATGAAGGGCGACTTATATGAATCCATTTCATCGGTGATAACCAGAAACGGAACTAATGACGGATGGAAATTCGGTCTTAAAGGTGACAGAAAACATATCTATTATGCCAAAAGACTTAACGATAATGCAGTACTGGTCGTATCGGTATATTCCGCAGAGCTTGAGAATATAATGGAGCATCCTGATGCAATAAAGGATATGGCCGTGCGTGTTGCAGACAGTGATATGAATATCATTTTCTCTTCAAAAGGGCAGAATGACTCTGAAATGCCCGATGATCTGCGGCTTGAAATAGGCTCCAACACCTCTGCCACGCTCTATGATGAGCACTATCTGGCAACCATCAACCAGTGTAATGATGACTGGTATGTTATCACCTCCATTCCAACGAGCTATATTACCGAAAAGAAAAACCAGATACAGATGCAGATAATTCTTATCGCAACTATAGCAGCTCTTGTGGCTATAATCTTTGATATACTTATATCGTTCGTTTTCACTGACCCTATTGACAGGATAGTTGACAAGCTCGGCCAGAAAGCCAGCCACGACCAGCTCACGGGATTGCTCAACAAACGTACTTTCGAGGACAGGGTAAGCGATGCGCTTAAACACACCGACATGAGATTCGGACTTATCATATTTGATATTGATGATTTCAAATCGATCAATGATTCACTGGGACACGCAGACGGTGACAAGGTACTTGCATTTACTGGTGAGATGTTAAGGGAACACTTTTCTGAGGATGATATTGCGGGGCGTATCGGCGGAGACGAATTCGCAGTACTTACTGTAATAGACAGCAAGGAGGATCTGTCCCTGAAATGCGATAAACTCTGCAGACTCTTTTCGGGTCACAGTATCAGAAACAGTAACGTCAGCCTTACATCGAGCATTGGTGCAGCATCTTTCCCTGATGACGGTATGGATTTCGATACATTGTACAGCGATGCTGATAAGGCTCTGTACAGTTCTAAACGCAGAGGAAAGAATACCTATACCATTTTTAACGGGGAGGATGAACAATGAAAAAAGAACTCATGCTGTTCCTTTCTCTCTCTTCAATCCTCACTGCCTGCAGCAGCAAAGCGCCCGTAGTTACGCAGCAGACCGAAAGGATCCCCATATCATTCTCATGGTGGGGAAACGATGACAGAAACGAATATACCCTTCAGGCGGTGGAGATATTTGAAAAGCTTCACCCCGAAATTGATGTAAAATGCAGCTATACCGAGTGGTCGGGATATCAGGTCAGGACCGATGTGCGAATGGCATCAGGAACTGAAGCAGATGTCATGCAGATAAATTTTGCGTGGATAGATCAGTATTCTCCGGACGGGCTTGGGTTTTATGACCTTAATACGCTGACTGATACTGTCAATATAGACACCATAGATGAAGATCTGCGTGAATACGGCATGAAAAACGGTCACCTTAATGCTCTTCCCATCGCGATGAACACACAGACCGTATATCTTAACAGAACAGTATACAACAAGTACGGCCTTGATATCCCCCGCACCTGGGACGATCTTTTTAACTCAGCAAAAATAATGAAAGGCGAAAGCTATCCCCTTTCAATGATCATTAAAAGTGCATGGCTTTTCTGTATCGCGTATACAGAACAGACAACAGGGAAAAAGTTCATAAACGATGACGGCAGTCTCGGATTCAATGAAGAAGATATCAGGATGATGATCGATTTTTACTGTCGTATGGTCAATGAAAAGGTCATACCGAATGTTGAATACTCTCCTGATAACCGCCTTGAGTCTGAAAAGGCTGCAGGTATTGTCGCATGGCTCTCAGATGCCGAAAACCAGTGTTCTGCTGCTATTGACAGCGGATATGAAATCACAGCTGCTGATTATATTGCCTTTGAGGGAATGCAGGCAGGTACCGGCTGGTATATGAAGCCCGCAACCATGTATGCTATCAGCAATTCGACGAAATATCCGCAAGAATCGGCATTGCTGCTCGATTTTCTGCTTAATTCGCCTGAAATGGCAAAACTACAGGGACTTGAAAAGGGCATCCCTCTGAGCAAGCCTGCCAGAGACACCCTCGAGGAGGAAGGGATGCTCAGCGGTATCCAGTATGAAGCGTTTGAACGTATGCAGGGATCTGACATGCTCTCCAAAATGCATCCCGTTATGGAAAACTCTGCGGTAATAACCGCTTTCAATGAATCCTGCAACGAAGTGCTTTTCGGTAAATCCACGTCTGAAGAGCGGGCTAAGGCAGTATACGAAGTACTTACAAGTGAATTAGGGAGATAATGTCTGTCTGTATATGTCATTTTGTCCTCAATGGCGATAAATATCGTTATCGGGTACCAAACTATTTTTCTCAAACATCTTGACAAACAAACCTTTCTCGTGTATAATAGTGCCATACATAAATGCAATGATGAAGAGGAGTACGCAGGATATCCGTATCCAAAGAGAGCTGCTGTACGGTGAAAGGCAGCGTGAGGATACTGCGGAAGTAGCTTCGGAGCTCCGTATGCAAACAGTCTATCTCAGTAGTGTACGGCGTGTTCCTCACGTTACAGGGGCAGAGGCTATGCATTAAGCATCGGCTTCGCAGAGTGCGGGGTATTCCCCGAATTCAGGTGGTAACACGGACTTTTCAAGTTCGCCCTGAACCTTATCGGTTCGGGGCGGCTTTTTGTTTTGCACCGACCGTAACATTTACGGGAAATCCCGGCAAAAGGAGAAATCAGGTATGAAAGAACTCTCAAAAACTTATGAACCCAAAGCGTTTGAAGACAGGATCTATAAATACTGGCTGGACAA